>NZ_JCACHU010000098.1:0-3521 GCF_059504005.1 Belnapia sp.
CCGCCCGCCATGATGGCACGCGAGCGTCACGGCACGTGCAAAGCCAAGCTAAGAGTCCGCTTCAGAAGAGCTACGAAACAACCGCTGCCGACCCAGAGCAGTCCTCCAGGACCGGGCAGGGCGCCTCCCTCCTCTATAGGTCAGCGCTGGGGCGCGGGGTCCACTGCCGCTCGTTCAGCCGCCGTCAGCGCTCTCCCGAGCGACACCTCGATGGTGCAGACCAGCCCTGACGTCTGCCAGGACTTTGACACGGCGCCGCCGAGCTGGTGCCCCACCGTGCCCCTCAACAATCGCGTACCGAAGCCGTGCCGCCTAGGCTCGCCCCTAACCGGCGGGCCGCCCGTTTCGCTCCAGCGCAGCCGTAACGTCGCATCCGGGCTGCCATCGAGATCCCAGTGGACCGTCACGCGTCCAGCCGGCGTTGAGAGCGCGCCATACTTGACCGCATTGGTCGCCAGCTCGTGGACTGCCATCGCGAACGGCTGGGCCGTGCCCGCCGGTAACGCGACCGGGGGGCCCCGCAGCTCGACCCGCGGCACGTCACCCTCGACGAAGGCGGCCAGCTCACCCCGCAGTAACGTGTGCAGGTCGGCTCCGGCCCAGCGATCATCGGCGAGCAGCGTCTGCGCCCGCGCCAACGCCGCCACGCGCCCCTCGATCGCACGCACATAGTTCGGCAGGTCCGGTGCGCTGGTCAGCCGCAGGGCCGCCTGCACCACCGCCAGCGCGTTCTTGGCGCGGTGGTCCACCTCCCTCGACAGCATCGCCTGCCGCTCCTCTGCCGCCTTGCGCTCCGTAATGTTGAGGAACAGCGCGCCGAAGCGACCGGGCTCGGTGCGGTAGGCGATGACCTCGAACCAGCGGCCGAGTGGCGCGGCCCGATGCTCGATGTGGGCTGGTTCGCCGGTCTCGACCACGCGTGCGAAGGCGTCGGTCCACATGCGCTCAAGGCCTGGCATGGCCTCGCTCGCGCGACGGCCCAGGAGCTCCTGCCGGCTCAGGCCGGTCAGGCGCAGTGCCGCGTCATTCACCTCGAGATGACGGTAGTCCTCCGCCCGCCCGTCTGGGCCGTAGACGATCTCGCAATGGGCGAAGCCCTCATGCATGTTCTCGAAGAGGCCGCGCCAGCGCGCCTCGCTCTCGCGCAGTCGCGCCTCGGCCCGATCGCGCTCGGTCTCGTCGAGGAAGATCCCAATGACACGCTGCGGCGCGCCGTCCCCGTCGCGCAGTACACGGCCGTAGCTGCGGACGTAGCGGATCCCACCATCGGGCAGGCGGATGTGGTAGTGCGCCTCCACCCGACCCAAGGCGAGCCCCGTCTGCACGTCGACCTCCACTTGTCCGAGTTCCTCCGGCGCGATGCGGGCGACGTAGTCCGCAGGGTCGTGGCCTTCGCTCGGCGCGAAGCCGAAGATCTGGCGCGCGCGGTCGGAGGGCTGGACCGTCTCAGCGCGCAGGTCCCACTCGAAGGCGCCGAGCTCGCCTACCTCGAGCGCCACCCGCAGGCGCGCCTCGCTCTCGGCCCGCCCGACCTCGGCCCGGACCCGCGCCGTGATCTCGATGCTGGTGTTGAGCACGCCGGCGACCTGCCCCGTCTCGTCGAGGACCGGGCTGAAGCTGTAGTCGAACAGGGCCTCCTCCTGAACGACGTTGCGCAGCAGGGTGAAGCGGGCATCCTTGACGGAGACGGTCTCGCCAAGCTGCGCCCGGGCGAGCTGCGGCGCGATGACCTCGCGCGCCTCCGCCCAGACCTCGAGTAGAGAGCGTCCAAGCGCTTCGGGTTTGCCGCCGAGCTGCAGCAGGTAGGCATCGTTGTAGGCGGCGACCGTCAGTGCCTTACCCCAGAGGAGGACACTCGGGATCGCGGAGGCCAGGACGATCGAGGTGGCTGTGCGCAGCGCTGCGGGCCAGTCCGCCATCGGGCCGAGCGGGGTGGCCGACCAGTCGAAGGCATGCACCCGCGCGCCCATCTCGCCCCCGATCGCGGGCAGGCCGTGCCCGGGCTTAGCGTCCACGGGCGAGGTCTCGATGTGGCTTCCTGGCCGGCTGGGCTGCCTTGGCAAGACCGGGGCCCTCCCGCCTGCGTTCGTCCTCATCGAGGAGACGGAGGGCGGCGCGGACAACCTCGCTGGCGCTGCGGTAGCGCCCGGAGGCGACCCGGCCATCGACGAACGCCTCGAGCTCAGGCGTCAGAGAGACGTTGCGGGTCTTGCGGATCGGCACCCCAGATTGGGCTCAGGTTCTATTACCTGTGTCAATTCAAGCCACAGAACCGAAGCTATTGCTCAGACGCATTCATAAGGTTCAGGTAAACGGTCCAGCTTGGTGGGGATGTCATAGGCGGGATTTGCTTCTTGTGACGGCGCTAATGGGCCGCTTCCGGGCTACGCTGGGGATGCGGCGGGCTTGCCCTTTTCGACCGTGAGGGTGCTGATGAGCCTCGTGACGGTCGGTCCGTTCTTCGCGCTATGGCGGACGCCCTGCGGCACCTGAAGGCCTATGCCAGGCTTCAATTCGATCGGGTCGTGCCCTTCGAGGTAGAGCATACCGGTGCCTTCTAAAACATAGCCGGTCTCGATCCCTGGATGGACGTGTCGCTCGACATCGGAGTTTGGCGGCACCTCGACGAGGACTTGGATGACCACATGGGTACCGCCCGGTAGCTCAGTCTGGTTGAGGATCGTGCGTTTCAGCCCGGCGCTTTGGAGCTGCGGCGCCTGTTGAGCCTCGGCCGTCGTTGCGACCAGACCGACGGCGGAGCAAACCCAGCACGCCGAGAATACCCTCCGTGTCAACATGCCTAGACCTCCTTCTCCACCATTTCCTGGCCGCTTATTGAGGCGCTGACAGCGCAGACACACAAGCGCAACTTCGTCGGTCGATCACAGCGTCTTCGCGCTGTCGCTCCTCATATTAGACGGAGACCAGCCCGAGCACTCTCACTCGAGAGGAAGAACCGATTTCATCGTCGGCTACCCGCCCTTCTTGGTTGCTCCAGTCCCATTCTGAAGCGGGCTCTAAGCGATGTGCATTACATACTTCTTGATGCTCGAAAGCAACAAGCTCCCCGGAACCGTTAACATAACGAGCTTCTTGATAAATATTTCCCAATAAGCGAAACTAGTGCCCGTCCCGAGTAATTTGCCGCGATAAGATTTGATCAGCAACACTGAAGTGCTCTCCGCGCGACTTATCGCATCATACGTCGCGCAATGCGGTTGGCCCGTAGCCGCCGTGTCTGGCCATGCCCATGATCAGATCCGGAAGCGCCCCTGCCAGCCCCTAAATCCAATGGCGTGGTTTGGCCGAAAGCGGCCTGTCCGCTTACGGCACCGGGTGCCGCGAAGCGGACATGCGGCTAGCAGTTCCGGCCTGTCTATAGCCGCCCCGGATTGAACTCAGCTCTCCTGCGCTGGTCGCCTGCCTGCCTGTCCGCTGGCTCGGCCTGGCCTCAGTGCTCCTCGGGCTGTCAGGCGACATGGAATCTCCCTCCCTTGGCGACATGAAATCGCCCCCCCTCT
>NZ_JCACHU010000099.1:0-30798 GCF_059504005.1 Belnapia sp.
AGGATCCCTCAATCAACGCCGTGCAGCAGCAAACTTTGCCAACCTAGTTTTTTTCCCCTCCCCACTACGACGCTACGCGTCGCAGCGGGGGCCCCATCGGAAGGGCTTTCTCGCCTGGCGCGTCGCGTCCCGCCATGGCAAAGCCGCGGCGGGTTTTGTCTGGCGGAAGCTGGAAAAATCAGAACCGGTTGTTCAGCCGCAGCAGAACCCGCGTCTCGTCGAAGTTGGCGGCCTTGTCGTAGCGGAAGGCGCCGCCGAGGCTGAGCCGCGGCGTGAGCGCATAGTCCACATCCGCCCGCAGCCCGCCGATCAGCCCACTCGTGGACTGGCCCGGGTAGCGCGCCAGGCCGGCGCCCTCCTTCCGGGCCGCATCCGCCTGCAGGTCGCGGTTGTTCGGGAAGAAGTCGCTGTCGCTCTCGCGCCAGTTCACGTAGCCGATCGTCCCGCCGACGCGGTAGCTGAGGTCGCCGATCTTGCTGCGGTAGTCGACGGGCAGGTTGATCGCCGCATAGCTCTGCGGGCTGTAGTAGCCGCCCTGGCCATAGGTGAAGTAGCGCAGGTTCTTGTCGAAGGCGAAGTAGACCAGGTCGACGCCCGTCGTCAGCTCCGTATCCCCGTCGCGGATGATCGGGTAGCCGAAGCCGAGCCCCGCCTCCGTCCGGGTGTTGCGCGCGACCTGGTCGCCCTCGTAGACCGCATAGCCGCCGCCGGCATAGACATAGCCGCGCCCGACCGGGATCTCGACCTGCGCCCGCCCGCCGGTGCGCGTCACCCCGCCCCAGCGCCCCTGGACCGGATCCCGCGTGCCCGACCAGGACAGCAGGCTGTCGGTGACTGCCCGCCGCTCCGCGGTGAAGCGCAGGCGGAGGTTGTCGGTGATCGCCGGCGCCAGCTCGATCCCGCCAAGCAGGTTTGTCGCCTGGAAGCCGAGCGGCGTCGTCCCGACATCCGCCCGCAGCCAGTCCGACCGCGCATAGCCGACCGAGACGCCGACGCCGGAGGCCGTGCTCGGCCCTGCCCCGCCGGGGCCGTTGAGCAGGTTGGCGCCGAAGCGCCGCCGCGTGTTCTCGTCGGCGCCGAGCCTGCCGCTGTCGATGGTGACCGGGCTGATCGTCGCGCTGAGCCGCCCGCCGAGCGCCCCCGGCGAGACGGAGGCCGTCACCGAGCCCGAGAGTTCGTTCAACCGGTCGAGCCCGCGCGAGCCGGAGCGGGCCCGGCCGCCGACGGTGCCGTTCATCCGCGGCGCCGTCTCATCCTCGAGCGCCGCAAGCTGCGCCGCGATGTCCTGCGCCACCGGGTCGCTCGGCAGCGCCACCAGCGGCGCCCGCCCGGGCGTGGCGACGAGGCCGCCGCGGGCGAAGGGATTCTCCGCCCCCCGGAGGGAGACCGGCGTGGCATCCCCCGGCAGGCCGGCCCCTTGCGCCATGGCGACCGGCCGCGCCACCTCCTGCTGCCGCTGCTCCGCCGCCAGCTCCAGCGCCCGCCGCGCCCGGCTGTCCTGCCCGGAGGCGCGCGCCACGCGGGCCTCGAGCAGGGTCGCCCGCGCATCCTGCGGCGCCAGCGCCCGCCCCTCGGCCACCAGCGCCTCCGCCCGCGGGCGGTCGCCCGCGGCAAGTGCCGCATCCACCGCGCTGCGCCGGGCATCGAGGTCGCGCGGGTCCCGCGCCAGCACCTGCTCGGCCAGCCGCATCGCCTCCGCCGGCCGCCGGGCCCCCTGGTACAGCCGGGCGAGCGCCAGCCGCAGCTCGGGGCTGTCCGGGTTGGCGGCGAGCGCCGGGCGCAGCCGCTCGAAGGCACCGGCCTGGTCGCCACTCGAGTTCAGCCGGTCGGCGGCGCGGATGGCGATGCCGGTGCGCAGCGAGGCGAGGTCGCGCCGCTGGTCCGCCGGCAGGCTCGTCGCGTCGGCGGCATCGGCCAGCGCCCCCGCCTCCGCCTCCAGCCCGGCCCCCAGCAGGGCGCCGGCGATGGCGAGCTGCGCCCGCGCGCCGCCCGCCCGGTTGGCCGTCTGGCCGATCCGCCCTGCCTCGGCCGCACCGAAGCGGTCATTGGCCGCGGCGAAGGCGCGGATCACCGCCGCCGCCGTCGCGCCCGAGGGGTCGGGCCGTGCCGCCAGCATCAGCAGCCGCTGCCGCCCCTCGATGTTGCCGCCGCGCAGCATCTGCCCCGCCCGCTCCACCTCGGCCGTGGCGCGCGCCCGCTGCGCCAGCCGCGCCATGTCGGCGCTGCGGCGGCCGGGCGGGATGCGGTTGATAAGCGCCTCCGCATCGGCGGCCCGGCCCTCCTCGTCGGCCAGGAGGGCGGCGGCCATGACGGCGTCGCCGCTCGCGCCGCGGGCCGCCAGCTCCTCCACCAGCGCCCGGCCCTCGCCGGCCCGCCCCTCGCGCCGCAGGGCACGGGCGAGGTCGAGGCGCACCCAGGGATCGTTCGGCACCAGCGCCATGGCGTTGCGTAGCAGGGCGGTGGCTGCGGCCGGGTCGGCCGCCCGCGCCGCCTCTTCGCGGTACTGCGCCGCCTGGGCCTCGCCCGGCGAGAGCACCGGCCGCGGCGTCGCCACCGCGACCATCTCCGAGGTCCGGCCGAGCGCCCGCAGCGCCTGGTTCAGCCCGAGCTGCGCCGGCACGAAGCCCGGCCGCCGGGTCAGCGCGGTGCGGAAGCGCTGCTCCGCCGCCGCCGGGTCGCCGCGCTTCAGCGCCAGCTCGCCGAGCGCCACCTCGGCATCCGTCTTGTCGTCGGCCTCGCGGCGGACGGCGCGGCGCAGCACCGTATCCGCCTCGTCGAGCTTGCCGGCGCGCAGCAGCGCGCGGCCCTCGGCCAGCTCGGCGCCGTAGCTGGCGCCGTCCAGCGCCTTCTGCCACTGCGCCGCGCGGGCCGGGTCGGCCGCGACGGCGCGATCCAGCAGGGTGCGGGCCTCGGCCGTCTTGCCCTCGCGCAGCCGGACGATGCCGAGGCCGCCGAGCGCATCCGCGTCATTCGGATTGGCGGCGATGGCGGCCTCGAACTGCCGCGTCGCATCGCGCAGCCCGCCCGCATCGAGCCGGGCGAAGCCCTCCTGCCGCGCCGCAGCGCCGGGGTCGGGCGGCGGGACGGCGGCGCGGGCGGTCTCGATGCGCCGGCGCAGCTCGTCATCCTCGGGGAAGCGGCGGAGATAGGCCTCCTGCTGCGGCACCGCGGCCGGGTCGCCGATGCCCCAAACCAGCGCCTGCCGCCAGGCCCGCCGCGCCTCCGTCCCGATCCCCGGCTGGTCGACCAGCCCTGCCAGCCGCTCGATCCCCTGCGCCCGCGTCCCGGGCTGGTAGGTCAGCGTCTGCGCATAGGCGAGGCGTGCGCGCGGGTCGCCATTCGGCCGCTCGGCCAGGGCGGCGAGGCCGCGCCGCCCTTCCTCGCCGCCCGCCGGGGCTGCGGCCATGGTCTGGTAGTATTCGAGGGCGAATTGCTCCGGCGGTCCGGCCTGGCCGAACAGCGCCCGGTAGCGCGCCACCGCCTCGGCCGCCTTGCCGTCGCGCGCCAGCTGCCGCGCCGTCTCCAGCGAGCCGCGGTCGATGGTGGCGCCGCGCACCGCATTGTCGACCTGCGCCCGCTGCTCCTCCGTCCCGCCCGCCGCGCGCAGCCGGGCGAGATAGGCCGCCGCCGCTGTGCGGTTGTCCCGCGCCGCCTCGATCCGCGCCGCGGCGGCGAGGGCGTTGGTGTTGGTCGGGTCCGCCTGCAGCGCCCGCTCGATGGAGGAGGCCGCGAGGTCGGCGCGGTCCTGGCTCAGCCAGCGCTCCGCCTGGCGCACCAGCAGCTCCACCGCGGAGCGGCTGCTGCCCGCATTCGGGGCGAGGCTCGCCTGCGCGGCGAGCGGGGCCTCCGCCGGCTGGGCCAGGCCGGCGCAGGGCGCCAGCAGCGCGAGCGCCCCGAGTTGGGCAAGCCGGGTCCTCATCTCAATGGGCCTTCTCGACGGGGGTGCGGCCGCGCAGGCGGATCGCCGCGCGGCGGCGGAGCATCCAGTAGAAGCAGCCGCCCATGGCGAGCGCCGCCGTCACCAGCAGCGCCAGCGCCCGCTCCGGGTGGTTGCCGAACCAGATCTGCGGCAGCAGCCACCAGCCCGGATCGCCGGTTTCGTAGCGCGGCATGGCGCGATAGGCGGTGACCGGCCCGCCGGCCATCACCACCACATCGCCCTGGATGCGGCGGGACTGCACCGGGTCGCGCAGCGCCCCGGCCATGGCGGCGACCGAGGCCTGGGTGGCGCCGGTGATGGCGACGATGGACTGGCCGGACTGCAGCGGGCTCTCCGTGCCGATGATGGCGCCGAGCCCTTCCCCGGCATCGGCGAAGGCGGCAGCGGCGCGGTTGCGCTCGCCCCGGCCCGCCTCGCCGAGGAAGACGGCGCGGACATCCTGCAGCGCATCCGGCAGGGCGAGCACCAGCCGCTCGCCCTCCAGCCGCACCGGCGTCTCCTTCAGCAGCGTGGCGAAGGCGGGCATGCGGCCGAGCGGCCCGATCGCCAGCAGGTCCCGCCCGGCGACGGAAGCGAGGCCGCTGGCATGCACCACCTGCACCCCCGTCGCCGGCAGGCCGACGATGACGGAGAGCTGGCCGATCAGCTCGAGGAAGACCTGCGTCTCCACCGCCGTCGGCCGCTCCGGCAGCACCACCGCGGTGCCGGAGAGGTCGGCCATCCGCGTGAAGGGGAAGCCGGCGGAGGCGAAGAAGCCAAGGTTGGGCATCCGCGCGTAGCGGTGGATGCGGCTCAGGTCGATGGTGCTCTCCGGTTCTACCGAGGCGCGCAGGTCCGACGGCGTGGCGACGCATTCGCCGCGCGCCAGCGGCCGCATGTCGAAGCGGAGCTGCAGCTCGTCCCGCCCGAGCAGCAGGTAGGGCGGCACGCTGGCCCGGCCCTCGCGGAGCTCCGGGCTGCCGAAGACGCGGCGCCAGGCTGCCTCGAGCGGCCACCAGAGCTCGCCTGGGTTGAGCGGCAGCGAGCGCAGATAGGTCTCCGAGACCGAGACGTCGAGCCGCGAGGCGGAGATGTCGATCACCGGCCCCGGCGGCGCACGGTATTTCAGGTCGACCGGGAAGCCGTGGTTGCGCCAGGTGAGGATGTCGGGCGCGGTGCGCAGCGGCACGCGGATCGGCGCCGGGGCGTAGCCATAGCCCTGGAGGTCGGCCTTCTCGACCAGGCTGCCGAGCGTGACCGGCCGGTCGGTCGCCACCCAGCGCGGCGAGTCGTAGGGCCGGCGCGGGGCGATGCTGGGCGGCGCGACGCGCGCCAGCTCCCCCGACAGCGCCGCCTTGCCGACGGCGAGCACCGAGGCGGCGGCGGCCACCTCCGCCTCCGTCCGCCCGCCGAGGACGAGCAGCGTGCCGAAGCTGTCGGACGGGTTGGCGACGAGGGCGATGGTCGGCCCGTCGAACCGCGGCAGGGCGAGGCCGGGCACCGCATCCGTGCCGAGGGCGAAGACCACCGCATCGCCCTTGGGCGGCGGGGTGCGCTCCACCGGGAAGCTCGCGCCGCGGTAGTCCGCCTGCACCGCGAACCAGGAGGTGGCGATGGCCGCGGCGCGCAGCGTGCCGGGCCCGGCATTCTCGGCGATCACCACCGGCAGGGTCAGCGCCCCGCGCAGCACGCGCCGGTCGAAGAGCGGCTCCGGCAGGCGGGCGAGGTCGCGCGTCGGCGGCAGCCGCTCGATCCGCATGGAAACGGTCGAGAGGTCGGAGACGGTCGCCCAGAGCAGGCCGGAGAGCGGGTCGTTGCACTCCACCGCATAGCGGCCGGAGAAGCGGAAATTCAGGCGGTTGATGTCGCTGAAGAAGAGCGGGTCGAGCGGGAATTCCATCGGCCCGAAGGCCTGCCGCGCCGGGTCGACCGGGATGGTGCCGACGAACTGCTCGTTCAGCGTGATGGCGACCTGCGACAGCGAGGGGATGAGCTGCGGCGAGACGCCGCCGGAGACGGAGAGCTTCGCCTCCGTCACCACCTCGTCGGCGCGCAGGCCGAACTGCACGCCCTGCAGGTCGGAGATGCCGCGCAGCTGCATCGGCCCGGCGAGGCCGAGCTCGCGCAGCGTCGGGTTGATCTGGCGCACGCCGTCGACCGGTTCGGCCGGCCGCGCCGCGGCGGCCAGGGGGGCCGGCGCCAGGGCCGGCAACGGCTGGGCCGAGCTGCCCGGGGCGAAGGCCAGGAGCCCGAGCAGCGCGCCGGTGACGGCGGCTGCCACCTGCCGGCGCCGCCGCGGCTCCACCACGTCGGAGACGCGGACGGGCGCGGCCGGCGCCGGGCCCCCGGCCCGCATCGGCTTCTGCACCGTCTTCGGGAAGGCGATGCGGTACTTGCGGAAGACCGCGTCAGCGGTCGCCAGCACGACATTGGATAGAGAGCGAAGCGGCTTGTCCACGGGCCAGTCATCCCAGTGCAGCCAGGCATCGGGCCGGCCGAAGAAGACGCGGGCGACGGCCGCCTCGTCGGCGAGCGTCTCCACCACGAAGCGGAGGAAGACCTCGTCATCCACCCAGCGCAGCACCTCGGCCTGCACCTCGATCAGCTCGCCGCAGGTCTCGAAGGCGATGCTGGCGCGGTCGCCCTCCATGGAGCCGAGCGGGCGGGCCAGGGTGATCCGGGCGCCGGAGAGGGAGATGTTCGAGGTCTGCGCCTGGATGCTCTCGCCGCTCGCCAGCCTGAGCGTCGCCGGCACCACCGCATCGGTGCGGGCGCGGACGCGCATCTGCTCCCGCTCCCGCCCCACCGCCACGGCGGCCGAGGCGGGAATGACGCAAAGCGCGGCCCATATGGTGTTCAGCAGATAGGCGCGGTACTGCAGGGTGGAGCTGTCGGTGGTGGCGATGCCGACGAGGCCGATGCCGAGGCCGATCAGCAGCAGCACGGTCAGCACCACCATGGGCAGCACGGTCGGCAGGTCGAGATAGCCTTCCTCCACCATGCCGCCCTTGTCGGTGACGTTGAACTTGCCCTTGGTCGGGTCCCAGAGCGTCTTGAAGGTGACGGGGACCAGCGGCCAGGCGAGCGAGGCCTCGTAGATCTCCGACCAGAAGGAGTGGCGGTGCTTGCCGTTCAGCCGCGCCGTGGTGGCAACCGCGTGGAACATGTGCGACCCCGCATAGGCGATGATGCCCAAGGGGCTCGCTGCGATCACGCTCTGGCCGAAGAAGAGGAAGGCGAGCGGCGAGGTGAGGAAGACCAGGCGCGGGATGGCGAAGAGGAAGCCGAAGCCGCCCATGAAGTAGCAGAGCCGCTGCCACCAGCCGAGGCCTTCGGCCACGATGGTCCTCTCGAGCCGCATGATCTGCATCATGCCGCGCGCCCAGCGCATCCGCTGGCCGATATGCAGCGCCAGCCGCTCCGTCGCCAGCCCGGAGGCGAGCGGCAGGCGGATATAGGCGGTGTGCCAGCCGCGCTTCTGCATCAGCAGCGAGCAGTGGCAGTCCTCGGTGACGGTGATGTGCGGCACGCCGCCCACCTCCTCGAGCGCGGTGCGGCGGATGACGGCGCAGGAGCCGCAGAAGAAGGCCGCGTTCCAGAGGTCGTTGCCTGGCTGGATGGCGCCGTAGAAAAGCAGCCCCTCATTCGGCACCGGCCGCTTGCGGGCCAGGTTCCGCTCGAAGGGATCGGGCGAGTAGAAGTAGTGCGGCGTCTGCACCATGGCGATGCGCGCGTCCCGTACCAGCCAGCCCACGGTGAGCTGGAGGAAGGAACGCGTCGGCGCATGGTCGCAGTCGAAGATGGCGATGAGCTCGCCCTTGGTGTGCCGCAGCGCGTGGTTGATGTTGCCCGCCTTGGCGCCCTTGTTGTCCGGGCGGATGACGTAGCCGCAGCCGCTCTCCTCGGCGAACCGGCGGAATTCCGGGCGCCGCCCGTCATCCAGGATGTAGACGTTCAGCTTCTCGCGCGGCCAGTCCATGTTCATCGCCGCCAGCACGGTCGGCCGCACCAGGTCGAGCGACTCGTTGTAGGAGGGGACGTAGACGTCGATGCTCGGCCAGAGGTCCGGGTCGGCCGGCAGCGGCACCGGCTTGCGGTCCAGCGGCCAGGAGGTCTGCAGGTAGGAGAGCGCCATCAGCAACCCGGCATAGAGCTCCGCCAGGAAGAGCAGCACGCCGAGGACGATCTGCGGCCAGGTCTCGAACTCCAGCGTGTCCGTCGCCCGCCAGTAGAGGTAGCGGAAGGTGATGGTGATCGACATCACCACCAGCACCAGGCCGATGCGACGGGACTGGAAGCGGTTCAGGACGAGGAAGGCCAGGATGCCGCCGGTGGTCAGCACCGCCTGCTGCTCCGCCTCCATAGGCACGGTGATGTAGACGAAGCAGGCGAGGAGGCCGAGCGCGACCAGCGTCGCGCGCAGCAGCCGGTGCCGCAGCTTCGGCGGCGCCGGGAAGGCCGGGGCGGGAAAGGTCGCGGCGCTCATCGAAGGCCCCACTCGCTGAGTGCGGAAAAGCCGGTGCGGCGGCGCGCCTGGCTGCCGGGCGGCGCCAGCCGCAGGCGGGTGGCGATGCCCTCCGCGACGGCGCACAGGTCCTCGGCCGCCGGCCCCTCATGGGCATCGAGCAGCATGCGCTTGTCGGCCAGCGCCTCGGCCACCGCCTCGTCGCGGCAGACGGCGCCGACCAGCCGGGTGCCGAGCACCTCCGCCGCGCCGTCGAAGACCGCGCTGCCGAGCGGCGCGTCGAGATCGACCTGGTTGAGCACCACGACGGCCTTCTCCCCAACCCGCGCCGCGAGCCTGCCGCGGCCGAGCCAGCGGTTGGAGGCGACCAGCGGGATCTGCGCCGCGCTCGCCCCATCGGCCAGTAGCACGACGACAAGCAGATCGACCTGCGGCAGGATGGCGCCCAGCGCCGGCGTCGGCCCGGGCGGGCTGTCGGCGACGACGACCTGGTCGGGATCGGCCAGCATCTCCCGCATCGGGCCGGCCAGCAGCTCCGGATCGGAATGGAGCGCCTGGGTGGTGTCGAGCGCGGTCAGCGGGTCGACCGTGCCATAGGGCAGCAGGCGGACCCCGTAACCGGTCTCGACCGCGGCGTGGCGCCAGGGCGGGCGACGCGTAATCTCGCCGAGGAAGCCCGCCTCGTCCCGCAGCGGCAGGCCGAACTGCAGTCGCAGCGCATTCTGCGAGTCGAGGTCGAGGGCGAGGACGCGATGCCCGCGCTGCGCGAGCAGCGCCGCGACATGGGCGGCGAGGGTCGTCTTGCCGACACCTCCCTTGGGTGAGGCGAATGCGATGAGCGGCATGGCGGCGGTTGGCCTTCAGCCTGGCCAGGCGCGCCGCGGCGTGCTGCCGCGCGGCCTGGAGGAATGTGGGGCGGGCGAGGTCGAGCGGGCGGCCGCGCTGCCGGGCAGGGCCGGCATGGCAGGACGGGCAGCCGGCCGGCCCGAGGGGCGGCCCGGTGGCGCGGGCGCCGGGGCGGCGGGTTCGGGTTCCGGCTCGGGGATGAGTTCATCGAGCATGCGGTAGCGCCGGGCGGCTGGCGGCTCGGGCAGGCGCTCGACCGGGGCCGGTGGCGGGAAGGGCAGAGGCTTGGGCACCCATGCCGCCGCGGGCGGCGCGGCGGCGACCGGCTCGGCCACCGCGACGGGCTCGGACGCCGCAACGGGCTCCGGGATGGCGATGGGGGGAAGCTCGGCCGGCATCGGCACGGCCTCGGCTTCCGCCTCCGGTGCGATCGGGATCGGGTCGAACTCGATGGCGGGGAAGGGGATGTAGCGGAACGCCCTGAGATCGCAGGCAGCAGCCACCTTTGCGACTTCACGCTCCACGGTAGAGCAACCTCCGATAAAGCATCGACATGATGTGGGGTCCAGCCTTCCGCTGCAACCGTATGACGAATGGCGTTTCCACCTTCTTAGCAGAATGAAGCTTAAGAGCGCAGCCTGCTTCAGAACCCTTTGCGGGAAATTCTGTGGCCTGTTGCATCTATAGGTAATATAGACGGCGGCGTCTACCAGCCGTGGTGGCCCATGGCCGATTCAGCTTAATCTCCGTCCCCTCTCGAGGATTCCAGCGATGCTCATCGAGCCCGTCCGCACCGCCACCCGCTACGGCGAGAGCGGCAAGACCAGCGCCCTGCGCTACACCATCGGCAGCATGGCCGTGATGGCGGTGCTGTTCTGCCTCTTCCTCCTCGCCGGGCTGGAGCTCTAGCCATCCGCTGGCTTCGGGATCGCCGGCTCTGGCTGGCCGTGGCAGCGGCCGCGGTCATCCTCGGGCTGCGCGTCTCGGGGCTCGGCGGTCTGCTCTCGCTCGAGACCCTGCGCAGCCATCGGGCGGAGCTCACCGCCTGGGTCGCGGCGCATCAGCTCGGGGCGGCGCTGGCCTATGTCGGGATGTATACCGCGGCTGTCGCCTTCTCGATCCCGGGTGCCGTCATCCTGACCCTGACGGGCGGCTTCCTCTTCGGCGCGCTGGCGGGGACGCTGCTGGCGGTCGCCGGGGCGACGGCGGGGGCGGTGCTGGTCTTCCTCTTCGCCCGGGCGATCTTCGGCGCCAAGGCGCTGGACCGCTTCGGCGAGCGCGGGCGGAGGCTGGCGGAGGGCATCCGCCGCAATGCCTGGTCCTACCTGCTGGTGCTGCGGCTGGTGCCGCTCTTCCCCTTCTTCCTCGTCAACCTCGTGCCGGCCTTCGTCGGGGTGCGGCTGCCGGTCTATGCGGTGACGACCTGCCTCGGCATCCTGCCGGCGACGGCGGTCTTCGCGCTGTCGGGCGCGGGGCTCGGCTCGGTGCTTGATTCAGGCGGGCCGCTCGAGCTGCGCTCCATCCTGACGCCGCAGGTGCTCGGCGCCTTGTGCGGGCTGGCGGCGCTGTCGCTCGCCGCCATCCCGCTGAAGAACCGGTTTCAGAGGGCGGAGTAGCCCCCGTCCACCGTCCAGTTGGAGCCGGTGACGAAGCTCGCCCGCTCGGAGCAGAGCCAGACCACCGCCTCCGCGATCTCCTCCGGCACGCCGAAGCGGCCGAGCGCGGTGCGGGCGATGATCGCGTCGCCGCGGCGACGCTTCGACTCCTCGGTCATCGGCGTCTCGATATAGCCGGGGCAGACGGCGTTGATGCGGATGTTCTCCGCCGCGTGGTCGACGGCCGCCGCCTTGGTCAGCCCGACCACGCCGTGCTTGCCGACGACATAGCCCGCCGCCCCCGGCAGCCCGCGCAGCCCGGCGACGGAGGCGGTGTTGACGATGGCGCCGCCGCCCTGCTTGCGCATCTGCGCCACCTCGTGCCGCAGGCAGCGCCAGACGCCCGTCAGGTTCACGTCGAGCAGCCGCTGCCAGGAGGCCTCGGCCAGGTCGGCGGCGAGCACGCCCGTCGCGTTGACCTGGTGCGGCGCGATGCCGGCATTGTTGAAGGCGCAGTCGAGCCCGCCGAAGGCCGCGACGGCGGCGGCGACCATCGCCTGCACCTGCTCATCGTCGGTCACGTCGCAGGCGATGGCGACGGCCTCGCCTCCCTGGGCCTCGATGGCGGCGACGGTCCGCTGCGCCGCCTCCAGCGTCTGGTCGGCCGCGGCCACCCAGGCCCCCTCGCGGGCGAAGGCCAGCGCCGTCGCCCGGCCGATGCCGGAGCCGGCGCCCGTCACCAGCGCCGACTTGCCGTCGAGCATCCCCTTCGCGCCGGTCACAGCACCGCCTCCTCGGCCCAGTGATGCGCCATCGACAGCGCCGCCTGCCGCAGCACCAGGGCCGAGGCGGGGATGAACCTGCCCATGGTGAGGAAGGCATGGATCTGGTCGGCGACATGCAGGTAGGTGACGCGCACGCCGTCCTCCTCGAGCCGCCGGGCATAGGCCGCACCCTCGTCGACCAGCGGGTCGTAGCCTGCGGTCATGACGAAGGCGGGCGGCGTTCCGGCCAGGCTGTTCGCCCGCAGCGGCGAGGCCTGCCACTCGAAGCGCCGCTTCGGGTCCGGCACGTAATGGCCGATGAACCAGCGCATGGTGTCGCTGGTGAGGATCAGCCCCTCGGTGAAACGCTCATAAGCCGGGCGATGCGCCGCCATGTCGGTCGCCGGGTAGAGCAGCATCTGGTAGCCGACGGCAGGCACCGTGCCGTCCCGCCCCATGATGGCCAGCACGGCGGCCAGGTTGCCGCCGGCGCTGTCGCCGCCGACCGCGAGCTTCGCCGGGTCGATGCGGAGCGCGGCGGCATTCGCCGCCACCCAGCGCAGCGCCGCCGCGCTGTCCTCCACCGCCGCCGGGTAGGGGTGCTCCGGCCCCATCCGGTAGTCGACGGCGATGACGCAGCAGCGCGCCGCATTGGCCAGCAGCCGGCAGGGCTGGTCATGGCTGTCGAGGTCGCCGATCACCCAGCCGCCGCCATGGAGGAAGAGCAGGCAGGGCAGCACCTCGCCGGCCTCGGTGCCGGCGGCGCGGTAGCGGCGCAGCCTGACCGGGCCGGCCGGGCCGGGGCAGCTCAGGTCCTCGACCTCCGCCACCGCCTCCGGCTCCGGCTGCAGCACGGTGCGGGACTTGGCGGAGGCGACCCGGGCCTCCTCCGGGCTCAGCGTATGGATGGGCGGGCGGCCCATCTCGCGGATCAGGTCGAGGACGCGCTGCGCGCCGGGGTCGATGGGCATGGGGTTCAGCCTGTCCAGGATGCGTGGGCGGAAAGGGTTCGCCCGGCCATCTTGCGCCTCCCGGCCGCTGCCGCAAGCCGCCCCGGAGCGGAAGCCTAGCCCGCCCGCTCCTCGCCCCCGCCCACCACCACGGGCTCGAGCATCGATTCCGCCTCGCGCTTCAGCCGCCGGTAGCTGCGGGTGGAGAAGGGCAGCATGCCGCCATAGATCAGCCCGCCCGCGGCCAGCGCCGCCCAGGGCTCGGTCAGCAGCACCGCCACATAGGCGCCGATGCCAAGCAGCAGCGGCAGCACGTAATCCGCCGGCACCTTGAAATTCTTGAAGCTCCAGGTCGGCAGGGTCGAGACCATCAGCCCGCCGACCGTCACCAGCAGCAGGCCGACGAAGGCCGGGTGCCGCACCGCACCCGCCAGCCCCGTCCAGCCCCAATCCTCGAACAGCAGCGCGGCGAAGAGCGGGAAGAGCGCGAGGCCCGCCCCGGCCGGCGCTGGGACGCCGGTGAAGAAATTCTGCGAATAGGCCGGCTTCGGCGGCGGCCCGGCGAGCGGCAGGGCGGGCGCCTCCACGATCGCGGCATTGAACCGCGCGAGCCTGAGCGCCGAGCAGACGGCAAAGAGCAGGCAGGGGGTGAAGCCGAGCCCCCGCGCATCGTGCAAGGTCCAGAGGAAGAGGATCAGCGCCGGCGCCACGCCGAAGCAGAGGAAGTCGGAGAGGCTGTCGAATTCGGCGCCGAACCGGCTGGTGGCCTTCAGCAGCCGGGCGAGGCGCCCGTCCAGCGCATCGATTGCGGCGCAGACGACGATCAGCGCCGCCGCCTTCTCCCATTGCGCGTCGAAGGCGAAGCGGATGGCGGTCAGCCCGGCGCAGAGGCCGAGCATCGTCAGGATGTTGGGGATCAGCCGGTTGAAAGAGGGGCCCTTGTAGCGCGGCCGGGTCCGCGGCCGGAGGCGCCGCAGCCGCCCCCGCAGGCGCGGCCCGTTCACAGCGGCAGCCTCGGCGGGGCGAGGTCGGCGAGCACCGTCTCGCCGCCGATCATGGTCTGGCCCACGGTCACCATCGGCCGCACCCCCTCGGGCAGGTAGACATCCGTCCGGCTGCCGAAGCGGATGATGCCGAAGCGCTCGCCCGCCTCCAGGCTATCCCCCTCCCGCACGTCGCAGAGGATGCGCCGCGCCACCAGCCCCGCGATCTGCACCACGGCGACGTCCCGCCCATCCGGCAGGCGCAGCGCCATGGCGTTGCGCTCATTGTCCTCGCTCGCCTTGTCGAGGTTGGCGCTGAGGAATTTCCCCGCCCGGTAGGCGATGCGGGTGATCCGCCCTGCGACGGGCGAGCGGTTCACATGCACGTCGAGCACCGAGAGGAAGATGGCGACGCGCCAGCGTGCCGCCGGGCCGAGGCCAAGCTCCGCCGGCGGCACGGCCTGCACGACGCTCACCACATGCCCGTCGGCCGGCGCGACGACCAGCCCCTCCCGGTCCGGCGGCACGCGGCGCGGGTCGCGGAAGAAGTAGAGGCAGAAGAGGGTGAAGATCAGCCCCAGCCAGAACAGCCAGGAGCCGAGCAGCAGCCCGCCGAGGACCGAAACGGCCAGGCCGATCGCGATGAAGGGGTAGCCGGCCCTGTGGGGCGGGGCCATCACGAGCCGCAAACTTTGTCCGAGCGCCATGGCGCGGGTTTATGGTGCGTTCACCTCGCGGCGGCAAGCTATGCGCATGCCGAACCTGACCCTGGGCCCCTTCGCCGTCGACCGCGACGGCACCCTGCAACCCCGCGCGCCGGGCCTCCGCCCCGCCATGCGCTTCGCCGGGCGCGGCCGCCGCTGCGAGGCGGCGCTGACGCGGGAGGAGGTGCATCTGGCCGCCTTCGCCGCCCGGGTGCCCTCGACGGCCGAGGCGCGGGCGGGCCGGCCGGGCGCTTTCGAGGCCATCGCCGCCCTCGCCGGCAGCCTGCCGCCGGGCTGGAAGGCGCGTCTGCTGCCGGACCATCGGGTGGTGCTGGAAGCCTCGGCCCCGCTGTCGGAGCCGCCGACGGCGACCGAGCTGGTGGCCGCCATGGTGCGCTTCGCCCTCGACCTCGACCCCTATCTGGACCGGCTGGAGTCTGCCTGCGGGCCGCTCTCCGGCACCGCGAAGAGCTGGCCGGGATAGATCCGGTTGGGGTCGCGGATCTGCTCGCGGTTGGCGGCATAGATCACCGTGTAGCGGGGCCCGCGGCCATAGACCCGGCGGGCGATGCGCCAGAGGCTGTAGCCAGGCTGGACGATCAGCCTTCCGTCGCGCAGCAGGTCGTCGGGGATGAGCTCGCGCTGGAAGGGCAGCTCGATCCGCGCCGCGACGGAGCCGGCGGCGGCGAGCTGGTCCACCCGCAGCATGTGCCGGCCGATGGCGGGCTGGCGCTCCGGCGCCAGGCTCCAGCGCCCGGCGCCATCCGCCACCGCATCCCCGGCATGCTCCGGGCCGACATAGACACGGAGCCTGGCGCCCGGCGGCGCGCTGCCGGCGAAGCGCATGCCGCCCTGCTCGTCGTAGTCCACCACGTCGAGGCCGAGGCGCTGGCGCTCCGGCGCCGCCTCGGCCGGGGCCTGGAGCAGGCGCGGTTGGACGGCGCCCCCGGTGGTCGGCGGCAGCAGCATCGCCATGGCGGCCTGCGGCTGGGCCGGCTCGGGCACCAGGAGAAGGAGAGAGTCCTCGGAGGCGAGCGGCTCGGCCCCGGCAAGGCGCGCGGTCAGCGAGAGCTCGCGCATGCCGGGCGGCAGCGGCGTGGCCGGCAGGATGACCCATTCGCCGCGGCCATCGGCCCGGGCGCGGCCGAGTTCCTGGCCACCGTCGAACAGCACCACCTCTGCTCCCGGCGCGGCGCGGCCGGCCGAGACCAGCATGCCCCGGGCGCCGATGCGGGCGACGTCGAAGCTCGGGCGAACGGGGGACGGCGCGGCAGGCGCCACGGCAGTGGCGATGGCAGCCGGCGCGGCGGGCAGGGCCTGGGCGACGGGGCGGCCGGCCGGCAGCGGCGCCTCGGGCAACAGAAGGATGCCGCCCACCAGCGCCGCGAACGCCAGCCCGATCAGGCCCAGCCACTTCATGCCCTGTGCCATGGCCGCATTCATGTCATCCGATGGTCAAATATTACCATAATCTGAACGGACGCATAGGGTCAGTGGCTACGATGCAGTAACCAAACGAACATGAGCGGGAGCAGCCCGGCCACCGCCCAGCCCACCGGCTCCCCGGCCCTGCCGCCGATCCGCCCGCCGAGCGCTGGGCCGAGCCAGAGCGCGGCAAAGGGCGACGCCGCCACCAGCCAATCCGCCGTGCCGCCGCGCGCCAGCACCGGCCCGGCCGCCAGCGCGGCGAGGCCGATCGCCACCGGCAAGGCGGCTGCCGCGCTCCAGGCCCCGGCCGGCAGCGCGCCGAGGGAGGCCGCCAGGCCAACCAGCGCCAGCAGGAACCAGGGCCCCGGCGGGCCGAAGAGCCAGAGCCCCGCCGCCAGCAGCGCCATGGTCGCCGCCGCCCCGACCGGCCCGCGCAGCGCCAGCAGCCCCGCCGCGCCGAGCGCCAGCAGCGCCAGCAGCAGGACCGTCGCCCGGCGCAGGTCGGGCAGGGTCAGCGGCCCGCCCGCCAGCCACCAGGCCGCGCCGATCAGCCCGAGCGCCGCCAGCAGCACCGCCACCGCTCCGCGCCGCCCGGCCAGCGCCAGCACCAGCCCCGCCAGCGCCCCGCCGATGACGAGGGCGGGCAGCCGCTCCGGCAGTTGCCGCGGCGTGCCGGTGGCGAGGCCGAGCGCCAGCACCCAGCCCACCGCCAGCCCGATCCCTGCCCCGAGCCCCGCCAGGTCGCCCCGCCGCAGCAGCCGGAACAGCCCGGCCCAGGCCAAGGCCGCCACCAGCGCCGCCGCGACGCCACGCCAGGGAATTAGAAGTTCGATGCTCATCCGGCCCATCCTGCCCGAGCGCCAGTCCCGCTGCTAGGATCGCGCGGTCACCAGGGAGAGGCAGGATGGGCGAGGCGCCGACGCGGGACGTCAAGGTCTGGGATGGCTGGATCAGGCTGGTCCACTGGTCGATCGTCCTGCTGATCGGCATCTCCTACGCCAGCATCGAGAATGGCTGGATGAAGACGCATTACTGGTCCGGCTATGCCGTGCTGACGCTGGTGCTGTTCCGCATCGCCTGGGGCTTCGTCGGCTCGGACACGGCGCGCTTCCTGCGCTTCCTGAAGTCGCCGCTCGCCGCCTTCCACCACCTGCGCGAGTTCCCCCGGCCCGACCCGGACCGCGAGATCGGCCACAATGCGGCCGGCGGCTGGATGGTGCTGGTGCTGCTGGCGCTGCTGCTGGCCCAGCCGGTAACGGGCCTCTTCTCCGACAGCGGCTACGGCGATTACGGGCCGCTCGCCAAGTCCGTCGCCTCGGAGACGAGCGACTGGTTGACCGGGCTGCACCACCGCATCTTCAACCTGATCCTCGCCGCCGCCTCGCTGCATGTGCTGGCGGTCGGCGCCTATGCGCTGCTGAAGGGCCACGACCTGGTGCGGCCGATGGTCACCGGGCGCAAGGCGCTGCCGACGGATGCGGTGCCGCCGCGGCTCGGCTCGCCGATGCTGGCCGCCGCCTTGCTCGGCGCGGCGGCCTTGCTGGTCTTCAGCGTGACGCGCTTCGGCTAGAGGATGTTGAAGAGGTAGAGCAGGATCAGGATCGGGATGGGGATGCCGAGAAGCCAAAGCATGATGCCGCGCATGGTTATACTCCCTCGCGTTCCAACGGCACCGGAACGCTTGCATCCGCAATGCGGTGCGCGGGCTCCGCGCCTCGTGATGCTCGCGGTGCTGCTGGCGCTCGCGGGCTGCGCCGAGGATCCGAGCGCCAACTATCTCGGCGGCTTCGGCGACCCGGTGCGCGGCGCCGCGCTCTACGCCCCGCGCAACCTGGGCGATACCAGCCGCTGGGCCGGCCAGCCGGCCGAGGCGGCGGTGGCGGCGGAGCAGCTGGAGTTCCTCGCCAACGAGCTCGCCACCAACCCGCGCTACGCGCCGGAGATCAACCCCGCCGTGCTGCAGAGCCTGCAGACGGCGCGGACGGAGATGCGCGGCTATCTCGGCATCGCGCCCAATGCCGATCCCGGCGTGGTGATCGCGGCCCTCCGCCGCGCCAGCGAGGCGCTGCGCGGGGGCAGCCGCGCCGGCGCGGAGGCCGCGCTCGCCACCGCCGCCTTCACCGCCGGCCCCGCGGGGACGGTGCAGCGCCTGGCCAGCATGCCCCGCCTGCCGCGGACCGCCGAGGCGGCCGGCATGGTCGCCTCCGAAATCGACCGGCTGGAACGGCGGCGCTGAAGCATGGGTCACGCCCGCGGCCGTCCCAGCCTCCGGCGATCAGGCTCCAACCGGCCTCAAGGGTGCAGCACGGCACCCTTGGCCGCCTTGTCCACGTCCCGCTTCGGCCCGCGCAGCGCCAGCCCGACGAGGTCGGGCGCATCCGCCGGCTCGGCGCGGAAGGCCTCTCGGTTCGCCGCGTCGTGCCCGGTCTCGAACATCGCCCGCACATAGGCCGCCCGCGCCAGGTCTCGCTCGATGCCCTGCCGCCAGGCCCGCTGCAACACCTCGGGCGTCGCGGCGAAGATCAGGATGGGCTGGCCGAGCAGCCGGGCGTGCCGGCGCCCGGCCGCATCCTCATAGGGCTCGCCCATCGCCTCCGGCGCCGCGCCGGCGATGCCGGTCGCCAGGAAGGCCGTCACGTTGAGCTTCTGCCAGACCGCCAGCCCGTCCAGCACCAGGATGGCCACCTTCGTGTCGAACATCATGCCGCTCTCCTCGGCGGCATCCTCTCAGCCGGGGCGGCGCGCGTCTGGAACATCCGTGCAGAGGGCGCGGTAGGCCGCCGGCGTCAACCCGTAGGCGCGGCGGAAGCGGCGGCCGAGATGGCTCTGGTCGGCAAAGCCGCATTCCGCCGCGACCGGCGCCGGCCGTATCCCCGCGGCCAGCAGCCGGCGCGCCCGCAGCAGGCGCATCTGGATGAGGTAGGCATGCGGCGAGGTGCCATAGGCCGCGCGGAAGGCCCGGGCGAGCTGGAAGCGATCCGCCGCCCCCGCCTCCCGCGCCAGCGCATCGGCGCCGGGGTCGGCGGCGATGTCGTCGCGCAGCCGCTCCCGCGCGCGCCGCGCCATGCGGTCGTCCCGCCGCGCCGGCCTCTCCGGCGCCGGCTGGCCGAGATGCGGCCGCAGCCGCTGCACCACCGCATCCAGCGCCGCATCCCGCAGCAGCCTCTCGGCCGGCCGGGACAGGGCGATGCAGGCGGCGCGGATGGCGCGGCCCAGCAGCGGGTCGTCCTGCAGGGTCGCGGCGAAGCCGGCTGGCGCCTCGCCGAGCGCCGCCCGCAGCCAGGGCTGCGGCAGGTAGAGCATGCGATTGGCGAAGCCGCCCGCCGCCCCCGCCTGCCCGTCATGCGCCTCCTCCGGCTCCATCAGGATGACGCGGCCGAGCGTGCTGCGCTGCCGCCGGCCGCGGCAGAGGAAGTCCTGCACCCCATCCTCGGTGACGCCGACCAGCCAGTCCTCGTGCCGGTGCAGGTCATAGGCATGGGCGGCGAAGCGGGCCTCGATGACCTCGACCCCGCTCGGCCCGTCATGGACGAGGGAGACGCGGTCGCTCAAGCCGCCATCTGCTGCTCGAGCGTCGGCGCCACGTCCATCAGCGTGACGCGCCGCATGTCGCGCGGATAGGTGTGGTCCTCATAGGGCCGGGCGCGGTGCATGGTGGAGCGGTTGTCCCAGACCACCAGGTCCCACTGCCGCCAGTGATGCGCGTAGACGAAGGCCCGCTGCGTCGCATGTTCGAGGAGCTGGCGGATCAGCGCCATCGCCTCCGGCACCGGCCAGCCGACGATCCGGCCGATATGCGACGACAGGTAGATCGAATGCCGCTGCGAGCCCGGGTGCCAGCGCACCAGCCGCTGCGGCACCGGGGCGAAGTCGCGCCGCTCCTGCTCGGTATAGTCGGTGAAGCCGAGCTGGCCGCGCGAGAAGATCAGGCTGTGCTCCGTCACCATGTCGCGGATCTTCGCCTGCATCTTCGCCGGCAGCGCATCCCAGGCGGCGCGCATGTCGGCGAATTCGGTGTCGCCGCCCTCGGGCGGGACCACCCGCGCATGCAGCATGGAATACTTGGCGGGCGTCGCCTTGAAGCTGCTGTCGCTGTGCCAGAGCTGGTTGCCGAGGTTGAACATCCGCCGCCGGTCATCGGCGCCCAGCAGCTTGCCGTCGAGGTCGATATTGGAGATGTCGGCCATCTGCTGGTGCTTCAGCCGCTGCTTGTGGACATCAACGACGCCCCGCGTCTGCTCGAGCGGGCCGAGCGCCGCGCCGAAGGCCATCTGCTGGTCGTCGTCGAGCCGCTGGTCGCGGAAGACGAGGACGGCGTAGCGGTCCATCGCGCGGTGGATGGCCTCGCAGAGGTCGGGGCCCGGGGTCTGCCGCAGGTCGAGGCCCGAGACCTCGGCGGCGAAGAGCGGATGGAGCGGCGTGAGCTGCAAGGTCATGGCTGATCCTCCCGCCTGGTATGCTAGGCCCATCCGGGCTACAGGCGGTAGACCTCCGCCGCCGTGCCGCCGAGGATGCGGGCGAGGGCCGGCTCCGGCAGCTCGTCGAGCAGGGCGAGGCTCGCCGCGCGCCAGGCTGCGTAGCCGCCGGCGAGGTCCACCACCGGCCAGTCGCTGCCCCACATCACCCGCTCCGCGCCGAAGGCATGCAGGAGATGCGCGGCGTAGGGGCGCAGGTCCTCGACCTGCCAGCCCGGCACCGCCTCGGTCACCAGGCCGGAGAGCTTGCAGGTGACGTTGGGGCTGCGCGCCAGGGCGGCGACCCCCTCGGCCCAGGGCTCGATCCGCCGCGCCGCGATCTCCGGCTTGCCGCCATGGTCGAGGACGATCGACAGGCTCGGGTGTCGCGCCGCCAGCGCCCGGATGAAGGACAGGTGCACCGGGCGGACCAGCGCATCGAGGACGAGGCCGCGCGCCGCCATCTCCTCCAGCGCCGGGCCGAGCTCGGGGCGGAGGATCCAGTCCGGCTCCGGCAGGTCGTGCAGCATGGGGCGGAGGCCCCGCAGCAGCGGGTCCACCGCCAGGGCCGCGACGCGCTCCGGCTGGTCGAGCGGCACCCAGCCCACCACGCCGCGCACCAGCCCGGCCGAGCCCCGCGCGGCATCGAGCATGAAGCGCGTCTCCGCCTCGGTCGGCGCCGCCTGGACCAGCACGGTGGCGGTGATGTCGCCGAGCAGGGGGCGGAGGTCATCGAGGCCGTAGTCGCGGCAGATCGGGCTCTCCGGCCGCAGCCAGCCATAGTCGCCGCGGGCGACGCGCCAGACATGGTGGTGGGCGTCGACCTTCATGCCGACGGCACCGCCGCCCCGGGCGGGACCAGCCCGGCCTCGCGCAGCGCCGTCCAGAAGCCGGGCGGGATCGGGTGCGCCATCAACCGGGCATTCTCCTCTACCTCCGCCGGCGTCCGCCCGCCGGGGATGACGGCCGCCACCACCTCGGGTGCCGCGCAGAATTGCAGCGCCGCGGCCTTCAGCCGCACGCCCCGCTGCGCGCAGAAGGCGGCGAGCCTGTCGCGCCGCGCCAGCAGCCCGGCCGGGGCGGGTACGTAGTTGAAGGTGTCACCGCCGGCCAGCAGGCCGGAATTGTACGGCCCGCCGATGATGAGGCTGGCGCCGCGCGCCGCGCAGGCCGGGATCAGCCGCTCCAGCGCGCCATGGTCGAGCAGCGTGTAGCGCCCGGCGATGAGGAAGAGGTCCGGGTCGGCCTGCTCCAGCGCCAGCAGGCAGGGCTCCACATTGTTGACGCCGAGGCCCCAGGCGCGGATCGCCCCCTCCTCCCGCAGCCGGGTGAGGGCCGGGGCGGCGCCGGCCATCGCCTCGGCGAAGCGATCCGGCCAGGCCGGGCCGTGCGGATCCTCTGCCGCGTCATGGATCAGCACGATGTCGAGGCGGGCGAGGCCGAGCCGCGCCAGGCTGTGCTCGATGGAGCGCAGCGTCGCCTCCGCCGAGTAGTCGTAGCGCACGCGGAAGGGCAGGCCACCGAAGAAGCTGTGCTGCTCGTAGGGGGCCGCCGGGTCCGCCTCCAGCAGCCGGCCGACTTTGGTGCAGAGGGTGAAGGCGTCACGCGGCTTCCGCCGCAGCACGCGGCCCATGCGGTGCTCGGACAGCCCGAGCCCGTAGAGCGGCGCCGTGTCGAAGAGGCGGATGCCCGCCGCCCAGGCCGCCTCGATCGCCGCCTCCGCCACCTCCTCCTCGATGGGGGCGAAGAGGTTGCCGAGCGGCGCCCCGCCCAGGCCGAGCGGGCCCTCCGGCCGCCAGCGGCTCATCGCACCACCCCCTTGGTGAGGATGATGTTGCCGTAGAGCCGCCGCTCCCCCGTCGCCACCACCGCGAAGGCCTCGCGCGCCAGGGCGTAGAAACCCTGCCGCGGTACCGCGCGGGGCGCGCCGGCCCCAGCGCCGCGCAGCAGCCGGGTGAACTCGGCGACGGCCTCCGGCATGGCGGAGGGGTCGCCGACCACCTCCATCACCACCGCCGGGTCCGGCTCGAAATCGTCGACCGGCAGGACGGAGAGGATGGCGCGCAGCGCGGCCGCGGCATCCGTGCCGTCCAGCCGGACCAGCCGGCGGGCATTGGCGGCCGCGGGGAAATTGGCATCGACGATGGCGATGCGGTCGCCATGGCCGGCGCTCGCCAGCGCATGCAGCAGGTCGGGGGTGAGCAGGGGGTCGAGGCCCAGCAGCATGGCGGCAGCCCTGGCAGTGGGCATGGAGCCTGCCGCCGCGCCGGGGCCGCCGGCAAGGCCCGGCGCCCCCGCCTCACGCGCGCGTGCTGCTCAGGCCTCCGCCGGCACGAGCACCGGCTGGCGCAGCGCGGCGCGCAGGAATTCCCAGGCCGTGGCCAGGTGGCGGCGCAGCGCCGCCTCCGCGCCATCCGCATCCCGCGCGACGATCGCCGCCAGGATCTCGGCATGGGCGGCATGGTTCACCCGGTCGAACTCCGCCCCGCGTGGCATCAGCCGCCAGTGCTGCTGCAGCCATTCGACATAGGCGCGATGCACCTCCAGGTAGATCGGGTTGCGCGGCACCCGGTAGAGCAGGGCGTGGAAGGCCGCATCCGTCGCGTAGAAGCGCTCGGGGTCGCCGATCGCGGCGCCATTGGCCGCCAGCGCCGCCTCCAGCGCCGCGATGTCCTCGCGCCGCGCCTGCAGCGCCGCGTGGCGGACCAGCGCCGCCTCGAGGAAGACGCGCGTCTCGAACAGGTTCCGGACCCCCGCCTCGTCCTCCACGAGATGCGCGACGAGGCGCCCGAGCGTATCGACCGCCGCCTCGTAGTCCCGCCCGCGCACCACCGGCCGGTGCCCGGGCCGCGTCACCAGCAGGCCGCGGGCGGCGAGGCCCTGGATCGCCTCCCGCACCGCGGAGCGGCTGACGCCGAAGCGGCGCATCAGCTCCCGCTCGGTCGGCAGGCGGGCGCCGGAGGGCAGGGTGCCGGCGCCGATCAGCCGCGCCAGCTCGGCCGAGACGGTATCGGCGAGCCGCATGGCGTAGCGGGGAGGAGGGCTCTGGTCCATGGCCCAGCTTCGCGGCTCCGGGCGGCTTCGCCAAGAGGACAACAATCATTTTGGTCGGACCAAATACAGGCCGCTCACGAAAATGAGTGGTGACTTGGGCCAATGGCTCGGTTCAGACTTGCTTCTGGTCAGACCAAAACGGCCACGAAGCGTCTCGCCGTCGGCGGGGCAGGCGACCGGCCGAAGCCGGCGCCGGAGACGGAGGAGCGACCGGAATGAGCATCCCGCGCAGGACTATCCTTGCCCTGGCCGCGGCCGCCTCGCCGCTGGCGGCGGCCCTCGCCCAGGGCACGATGCCGAAGCTGGAGCGCAAGGCGAATTACCGCGTCGGCTTCGCCCAGACCGAGAGCAACAACCCCTGGCGCATCGCCCAGACCGAGAGCATGCGCGCCGAGGCGCAGAAGCGCGGCGACCAGTTCGTCTACACCGACGCCGCCGCCTCCGCCGCCAAGCAGGTCTCCGACGTCAACTCCATGATCGCGCAGAGGGTGGACCTGATCTTCCTCGCCCCGCGCGAGGAGCGGCCGCTGGTCCCCGCCGTCATGGCGGCGAAGCGCGCCGGCATCCCCGTCATCCTGCTCGACCGCCGCGTCGATGCCGGCCAGGCCCAAGCCGGGCGGGACTACGTGACCTTCATCGGCTCCGACTTCGTCGACCAGGGCCGCCGCGCCGCGGAATGGCTGGACAAGGCAGTGAGCGGCAAGGCCCGGATCATCGAGCTGCAGGGCACCACCGGCTCCTCCCCCGCCAATGACCGGCGCAAGGGCTTCGCCGACCACATCGCCAAGCGCGGCGACATGAAGGTCATCGCCAGCCAGTCCGGCGACTTCGTCCGCGACAAGGGCCGGCAGGTGGCCGAGGCGCTGCTGCAGGCGCACCCCGACGCGACGGCGATCTACGCCCATAACGACGAGATGGCGATCGGCGCCATCGCCGCGCTCGAGGCCCGTGGCCGGAAGCCCGGCCAGGACGTCATCATCGTCTCCATCGACGGCACGCGCAGCGCGCTGCAGGCCATCATCGACGGCAAGATGGGCGCGACGGTCGAGAGCAACCCGCGCTTCGGCCCCAAGGCCTTCGAGACGCTGGACCGCTATGCACGCGGTGAGGCAATCGACCAGTGGGTCGTCGTGCCGGACCGCTTCTTCGACCGCGAGAACGCCCAGCAATTCCTCGCCGACGCCTACTGAGGCGCATCGCGCCATGCTGCTGTCGATGCGCGGCATCGAGAAGCGCTTCGCCGGCGTCGCGGCCCTCTCCGGCGCGACGCTGGAGGTCGCGCCCGGCGAGGCGCATGCGCTGATCGGCCAGAACGGCGCCGGGAAGTCGACGCTGATCAAGATCCTGACCGGCTATCACCGCTGCGATGCCGGCACGATCGAGTTCGACGGAAAGCCCTTCGACCCGCGCAGCCCGGCCGAGGCGCAGGCCTCCGGCATCAGCACCATCCACCAGGAGATCAACCTGGTGGGCTACCGCTCCGTCACCGAAAATATCTGCCTCGGGCGGGAAAGCCGCCGCTTCGGCCTGCTCGACTGGCGGGCGATGCACCGCGAGGCGGAGGCGGCGCTCGCCCGGCTCGGCCTCGAGATCGATGTTCGCCGGCCGCTCGCCGACTACACCACCGCCGTGCAGCAGATGGTCGCCATCGCCCGGGCGCTCGGCTTCCGCGCCAGGCTGGTGGTGATGGACGAGCCAACCTCCTCGCTCGACGACCGCGAGGTGGCCGTCCTCTTCGATGTGATCCGCCGGCTGAAGGCCGACGGCGTCTCGGTCGTCTTCGTCAGCCATAAATTGGACGAGCTCTACGCCGTCTGCGACCGCGTGACGGTGATGCGCGACGGGCGGACGGTGCGCGTCGCGCCGATGGATGGCATCACCCGCCTCCAGCTCGTCTCCGACATGCTCGGCCGCGACATCGCCGAGAGCGGCGCGGCTGGCTCCGCCGCGCAGTCGGCGCGGGCCGGGGAGGAGGTGCTGGCGATCGAGGGGCTGCACGCCCCGCCGCGCGTCCGCGGCGCGAGCCTCGCCGTCCGCCGCGGCGAGATCGTGGGCCTCGCCGGGCTGCTCGGCGCCGGCCGGTCTGAGACGGTGCGCGTGGCCTTCGGCGCCGATGCCGCGGCCGATGCCGGCCGGCTCCGCTTCGAGGGCCGCGCCTTCTCGCCCGCCGAGCCGCGCGAGGCGATCCGCGCCGGCATCGGCTTCTGCTCCGAGGACCGCAAGATCGAGAGCATCGTCCCCGAGATGAGCGTGCGGGAGAACCTGACGCTCGCCCTGCTCCCCCATCTCGCCCGGGCGGGCGTGGTGGACGAGGCGCGGCAGCGCGAGGTCGTGGACCGCTTCATCCGCCGCCTCGGCGTGCGCTGCGCCGGCCCGGACCAGCCGATCCGCGAGCTCTCGGGCGGCAACCAGCAGAAGGTGCTGCTCGCCCGCTGGCTCTGCATGGACCCGAAGCTGCTGATCCTCGACGAGCCGACCCGCGGCATCGATGTCGGCGCCAAGGCGGAGATCCAGGCGCTGATCCGCGAGCTGGCCGAGGGTGGCCTCGCCGTGCTGATGGTCAGCTCCGAGGTGAAGGAGATCGTGGACGGCGCCGATCGCGCCTATGTCATGCGCGACGGCCGCACCGTCGCCGAGCTTGCCGGGGAGCGCCTGACCGAGGATGCGCTGATGGCCGCCATGGCGCATGGCCCGCATGAGGCGGTGCTGGCCGAGGGTGCCCCGCATGAGTGACGCCGGCACCCTCGCCGCCCCCGTCGCCCGGTCGCGCCAGGCCGGCGCCATCGCCGCCCGCTGGGGCGCGCCGATCGCCCTGCTGCTGCTGCTCGCCTTCAACCTGGCGGTGACGCCGCATTTCGCCTCCTGGCAGACGCTCTACGTCAACCTCACCCAGGTCGCGCCCATCGTCATCGTGGCGACGGGGATGACGCTGGTGATCGCGACCGGCGGCATCGACCTCTCGGTCGGCTCGCTGATGGCGATCGCGGGGGCGCTGGCGCCGCAGATCTTCCTCGGCCTGCCGGGCCTCGGCGGCGTGGCGCTGGCGCTGGTGGTGCCGATCGCGGTCGCGGCCGCCCTCGGCTGGGGCAACGGGCTGCTGGTGACGCGCTTCGCCATCCAGCCCATCGTGGCGACGCTGGTGCTCTTCATCGCCGGCCGCGGCATCGCCCAGGTGATGACAGGCGGCAACCTGCAGGAATTCAGCCAGCCCGCCTTCCAGGTGATCGGCCTCGGCACCCTGCTTGGCTTGCCGGTGCAGGTCTGGCTGATGCTCGCCGTGGTCGGCATCGCCGCCTGGGTGCTGCGCCGGACGGTGCTGGGGCGGCAGATCCTCGCCGTCGGCGGCAATGAGCGCGCGGCGCATCTCACCGGCATCCCGGTCGGACAGGTGAAGCGGCTGGTTTACGCCGTCTCCGGCGCGCTGGCGGGGCTGGCGGGGCTGGTGGTGATCGCCATCAACTCCTCCTCGGATGCCAATCTCGTCGGCCTCGGCATGGAGCTCGACGCCATCGCCGCCGTCGCGGTGGGCGGCACGCTGCTGGCCGGCGGGCGAGCGAGCGTGCTCGGCACGCTGGTCGGCGCACTGATCATCCAGCTGCTGCGCTTCACGCTGCTGGCGAATGGCGTGCCGGATGCGGCGGCGCTGGTGGTGAAGGCGGGGGTGATCCTGCTCGCCGTCTGGGTCCAGCGGCGGGGGCGCTGAGGCGATGGGCGCGACCCTCTCCCGGCTCGCGGGGCGGCAGGCGGTGCTGCTGGCGCTCGCCGCGCTGATCCTCTTCGGCGCGCTGCGCTATGAGCATTTCCTCGGCTGGTTCAATATCACGACGCTGCTGCGCTACAACGCGCTCTTCGCCTTGGTGGCGCTCGGGATGGCCTTCGTCATCATGACGGGCGGGATCGACCTCTCGGTCGGCTCCGTCGCGGCGCTGGCGAGCGTGGTCTCGGCGCATCTCTCGGGCGCTGGGCTGCTGCCGGCGGTCGCGGGCGGCGTCGGCGCCGGCCTCGCCGTCGGGCTGCTGAACGGCGCGCTGGTGACGCGGGGCGGGCTCGCCCCATTCGTCACGACGCTCGCCACCATGCTGGGCGCCAGCGGCCTTGCCCTGCTGCTGGCCGACAACCAGTCCGTCCCCGTCTCCTACGACACGGGTTTCGTCGAGATCGGCCAGGGCGACATCCTCAACTTCCCCGTCCCCGGCTGGATCGCGCTGCTGGCCTATGTCGCCGGCGGGGTGCTGCTGCATCTCACCGGCTTCGGCCGCACCGTGCTCGCGGTCGGCGGCAATGCCGATGCGGCGCGGCTGATGGGGCTGAAGGCGGAGCGCGCCGTCTTCCTCGTCTATCTCGGCAGCGGCGGGCTCGCGGGTCTCGCCGGCGTGCTGCTCGCCGCCCAATTCGGCGCCGGCCAGCCGATCGAGGGCGTGGGGTGGGAGCTCTTTGCCATCGCCGCGACCGTCGTCGGCGGCACGCTGCTGACGGGCGGCATCGGCTCGGTCGGCGGCACGCTGGCCGGCGTCCTGCTGCTCGGCCTGATCTTCAACATCCTCAATTTCGAGAACGGGCTCGGGACGATCAGCCTCTCCGTCTACTGGCAGTCGGTGATCCGCGGGCTGTTCCTGCTGGTCGTCGTGCTGCTGCAGGCGCGGCTGCTGGCGGCCCGCACCGCGCCGGCCCGCTGAAGGAGCAACCATGCCTCGCATCGCCTCGCTCGAGATCGGCTTCTACCGCATCCCCCTGCCCGAGGTGCTGACCGACAGCATGCATGGCGAGATGCGTGCCTTCGAGCTCAACACCATCCGCATCCGCGACGCCGATGGCGCCGAGGGCGTGGGCTACACCTTCACCGTCGGCCGCAACGGCGCCGCGGTCGATGCCGTGCTGTCGCGCGAATTCCCGGAGATCATCACCGGCGAGGATGCGGATGGCATCGAGCGCCTCTGGCACAAGGCCTGGTGGGCGCTGCATTACGGCGGGCGCGGCGGGCCGACCGTCCTCGCCCTCTCGGCCGTCGACATGGCGCTCTGGGACCTGAAGGCGCGCCGCGTGGGGCTGCCGCTCTGGAACATCCTCGGCGGCTTCGACCCGAAGGTGCCGGCCTATGCAGGGGGGATCGATCTCGACCTCTCGCTCGAGGCGCTGCTGAAGCAGACCGACGGCAACCTGGCCAAGGGCTTCCGCGCCATCAAGATGAAGGTCGGCCGCAAGCGCCTGGCCGAGGACGTGGCCCGCGTCGCCGCCATGCGCGCCCATCTCGGCGAGGGCTTCCCGCTGATGGCCGACGCCAACATGAAGTGGACGGTGGACGAGGCGATCCGCGCCGCCCGCGCCTTCCTGCCCCACGACCTCACCTGGATCGAGGAGCCGACCATCCCCGACGACCCGGCCGGCCATGCCCGCATCCTGCGCGAAGGTGGGCTGCCGGTGGCAGCCGGCGAGAATCTCCGCACGCTCTGGGACTTCAAGCAGTACATCGCCGGCGGCGCGGTGAGCTTCCCCGAGCCGGACGTGACCAATTGCGGTGGCGTGACGCCCTTCATGAAGATCGCGCACCTGGCCGAGGCCTTCAACATGCCCGTCACTTCCCATGGCGCGCATGACGTGACGGTGCACCTCCTCGCCGCCTGCCCGAACCGCAGCTATCTCGAGGCGCATGGCTTCGGCCTCGAGCGCTACATCGCCGAACCGCTGAGGATCGAGGAGGGCTTCGCCATCGCCCCCGACCGGCCCGGCCACGGCATCGCCTTCGACTGGGAGGGCCTCGCGCGGCTCAAGGCATGATGGAACGCTACGACCATATCGTCATCGGCGGCGGCTCCTCCGGCTGCGTCGCCGCCGCCCGGCTGGTGGCCGGCGGCGCGCGGGTGCTGCTGCTGGAGGCCGGCCATTCCCACCGCCACCCGCTGCTCGACATGCCGCCGGGCATCTTCAAGATGATCAACGGCAGCAAGTTCATGCGCTACCACCAGACGGTGCCGCAGGCGCATCTGGACGGGCGGGTGCACGACATCCCGCAGGCGAATGTGCTGGGCGGCGGTTCGTCGGTGAATGCGCAGGTCTATATGCGCGGCCGCCCCTCCGACTACGACGCCTGGCACGAGGCGCTGCGCGGCGACAACGACTATCCCGGCTGGCGCTGGACCGATGTGCTGCCGCATTTCCGCGGCATGGAGGGCAACAACCGCTTGCACAACGAGCTGCATGGCAGCGACGGGCCGCTTCTTGTCTCAGATCCCGGCCATATCGACGATATCTCGCGCTGGTTCATCCAGGCGGTACAGGCGATGGGGGAGCCCTACAACCACGACTTCAACGGCCCGGTGCAGCGCGGCGTCGGCTTCTACCAGTTCATGAACCGCCGCGGCCGTCGCAGCAGCGCGGCCTATGCCTTCATCACCCCGCTCGAGAGCAACCCGAACCTCACCCTCCGCCTGCAGGCGCGGGTGCGGCGGATCGACATCGAGGGCGGCCGCGCCGTCGGCGTTACCTGGCGCGACGCGAAGGGGCAGGAGCACCGCGCCGCGGCGGATGGCGAGGTCATCCTTGCCGCCGGCTCGCTCGTCACGCCGCAGCTGCTGATGCTCTCCGGCATCGGGCCGGCCGCGCATCTGCGCGAGATGGGCATCGACTGCCTGATCGACCTGCCCGGCATCGGCGAGAACCTGATCGACCACCCCGAGGTGCCGATCATCGCCATGGCGAAGGGCAAGCATGGTTATTACCGCCAGGGCGTCGGCTGGCGGATGCTGCTCAACGGGCTGCACTTCAAGCTCTTCGGCACCGGCCGCATCCTCTCGGCAGGCGTCGAGGCTGGGGCCTTCGTCAACCCGCTCGACCGAGAGGCGGAGCCGACGATCCAGGCCTTCTGCGTGCCGATCGTCTATCTCGACCGCGACACGCTGACCCTGGTGAAGGACAGCTACGGCGTCACCGTGACCACGGTCGTCGTGAAGCCGAAGTCGCGCGGCCATGTCCGCCTGCGCTCGGCAGACCCGGATGCGATGCCGCTCGTCTCGCCCAACCTGCTACAGCATCCGGACGACGCGCGCGCCATGATCGCTGGGCAGCGCTTCTTCCTCCGCGCCTTCCAGACCAACCCGCTGGCGGATCGCATCGCCTCGGTCGCCATCCCCGATCCGGCCAAGCTCGATGACGCGTCGATCATGAAGCACTGCCGCCGCTTCGTGAAAACCAACTACCACCCCGCCGGCACCTGCCGTATGGGCTCGGCGAACGATCCGATGGCAGTACTCGACTCGCGACTGCGGCTGCGCGGCGTTGCTAACCTCCGCATCTGCGACCTCTCGGCGATGCCGGACATCAACGCCGGCAACACCAATGCGCCGGCGATGATGATGGGCAGCCGTTGCGCGGAGTTCGTGATGAGCGAGATGGGCCAGGAAGCTCACGCCACCCGCCATGTCATCACGACGACGACGTAGCGCCATGGGAGCTGCGCCATCGCGCTGACCGGAAGCAACCAAGCTTCAGGGCTCAGGGCTACGCTGTTGTTGAGCGGGCTGCACCGGAAGCCCTGCTCTTGGTTGCGCTCAAATTACGTCCCCCCTTGGCTTGGCCTTGGGGGGTTTGTGTTGTGGGATGCGGGGACAGGATTTGAACCTGTGACCTTCAGGTTATGAGC
>NZ_JCACHU010000100.1:0-3423 GCF_059504005.1 Belnapia sp.
AGGGGCTGAGCTCGAGCCTAAGCGGCATGGTGGGCAGTGGAAGATTCGAACTTCCGACCAATGGCATGTAAAGCCACTGCGCTAACCGCTGCGCCAACTGCCCAAACAGACAACAACATACAGCAGAGCTGCCGTCGAGAGAGCACCAGGATCTTTGGGGCTCAATCCCGCGACTATCGACTGAGGCGCTCCAAGCCGCAGCTATCCGACTGCCGCTCTAGATGCCGTAATGGGCCGGCCGCCTGACGATAGGCGGAAGGGAGGCTGCCCCTCAGAGTGATGGTGTGTGGAACCGAGGCCGAGTGGGTCGGCCCCGACATCATCGAGGGACAGCCATGGACTATTATGCTGGGATCGACGTCTCGCTGAAAGACAGCAGCGTGTGCGTGGTGGACGCGACCGGGCGGATCCTGCGCGAGGCCAAGGTTGCGAGCGAGCCGAGGCGCTGGTGGCCTGGTTTCGGGAGCTCGGCCTTGAGGTGAGGCGGATCGGGCTAGAGGCCGGTCCCTTATCGCAGTGGTTGCATGCCGGCTTGAGCTTGCTTGCGGCGACGCGAGCGGTTGTGATTCTGAACGGGGTGGAAGTAGTGCCATGTCCGTTCCGTTCCTGCTCACCCCGGCCCAGATGCGTCGCATCCGGCCGCACTTCCCGCTCTCGCACGGGGTGCCGCGGGTGGACGACCGGCGCGTCCTCAGCGGCATCGTCTTCGTCATCCAGGGCGGCCTTCGATACCAGCTCCGCCCGGCGGGCGATGACGGCGGCCCTCATCTACTTCACCGAGGAGACAGGCTGCCAGATTGTGGCCGAAGGCATCGAGACGGAAGGGGAGTTCGAGACGCTCAATTCCCTGGGGGTGGCCAAGGGACAGGGTTATCTCATGGGACGGCCGGCAAGCCTCGACCGTGCGCAAGCCCTTGCCGCATCCAGCATGACCGACCTGCCCAGCTGATACCGTGCCAGCAGCGCCGGTGGGTTCAAACCTTCGAGGCAGGCAGCGAGGGCTGCGGAACCACCCGAACACCGGCCATGGCTCGTGCCGTCAGGGCAGTCGCTGCGCCACCGCCCGATTCAAACCATTGGCACGCAACGTCGCGCCGGCGCGCGGCGACGGCTTTTTCGGCGCTTGGTCAGGATGCCGGCGTGCGGGCAGGCTCGATGCAGACCTGGTTACGCCCTGCGGCCTTGGCGGCGTAGAGCGCCTGGTCGGCGACCCGCAGCAGGGTATCGGCATCGGTCACGCCGGGCCCAATCTCGGCAATGCCGAAGCTTGCCGTGAAGCTGACCTCGGCCGGCGCCCCGTCTAGCCCCCGCACCGGAACCAACAATGCGGCCACCACCGCCCTCAGCCGCTCCGCGGCGGCGGCGGCGGCCGAAGCGTCGAGGCCGGGCATGAGCACAGCGAACTCCTCCCCGCCCAACCTTGCGACCTGGTCTACCCCCTCCCGCGCGCCGGTACGCAGCGTGCTGGCGAGGGCGCACAGCACTGCGTCGCCGGCGGCGTGCCCGAATTGATCGTTAATGGCCTTGAACCGGTCGGCATCCACCATCGCAACCGACAGGGGCCGGCCCGCGCGCAGGGCTGACGCGCACTCCTCGGCGCCAAGCTCGAAAAACCGGCGGCGGTTCAGCACGCCGGTGAGGTGATCCTGGCACAACGCGCGCCGCAGCTCCTCGGCCGCCTCGCGCCGCTCCGTCCGGTCCCGGATCACGGCGAGGTAAGCCTCCGGCACCGGGACGGTGCCAGTGTCCTCCTCCTGCGCCGCGCGCATGACCGAGACGACTGATGTACCCCAGAACCGGCCGCGTCCCGCCCGCGGCATCCAACCCTCAGCGAGGTGCCAGCCATCACGCCGCGCGCGCGCGAGGCGGTCAGCCAGCACCGGGCCGTCGGCCGCGGCAGAGAGGAGTTCCTCGGCGCTACGGCCCAGCGCCTCCGCCTCGCTCAGGCCAAAAAGGCGCTGGGCGGAGGCGTTCCAGTCGGCCAAGTTTCCGTCCGCATCGAGTCCAAAGAATGCATAGCCCTCGGCGCCCTCTGCCACCGCCGCGAACCATGCCTCCGCCTCGCGCAGGCGCCGCTCCTGCGCTGCCTGCGCGCTCACATCGGCGACCACGGCCATGTGCCTGTCCGGTGACAGCCGGAGGACGGTCAGCGCCAGTACCAGCGGATCTGGCGTTGCCCCGCCGCGGCTGGGGCGTCGCCGCGGTGACGCGCCGACGTGAATACGGAGGCCATCAAGCACGAGGCCACGCTCTCCGGCGAATGCACCAAGCCGCGCCCGCAGGTCCGGCGCGAAGGGCATGAGCGCGTCGAGCAGGTTGTCCAGGCCGCTTCCGGCCGGCAGGATCGGCGCCAGCATGCGGGCGCAGGCAGGATTGACCATGCGCAGCCCGCCGTCGGCGTCGAATTCGGCGAGGCCGTGTGGGCACAGGTACAGGAATTCGAGCAGCGCTTCGTGTTCGTCCGCGGCTGCACTGGCGGCCGCCAGCGCCGGTCCGTCCACGCTAGCGCGCTCCAGCGACGAGGCGGCGCTCGACCAGCAGGTAGCACCGCCGCCCACCCGGCCGCTTGAGCAGGCGCAGACGGACGGGGGTCGGACGCATCCGCAGCGTCAGGACGTAGGGAAGCACCTCATCGAGCGCCTCTTCCTCCTCGAAACGCTGCGCGACCAAGTAGTTGTTCATACACGGCGCAACCTCATCAAAGAGGTGGCGACCGAGCACGCGAGCCTTTGACAATCCCGCTGCAGTGGCTTCAAAGACGTTGTAGATTTCGACTTCGCCATCGGCATTGAAGCCGATCACGCCGAAGGCCAGCGCATCGAGTTCCGCCTCCGAGAAGGCGTCCAGGCAGTCAGGCAGGGCTGGGTCTTCAAATCCGCGGCCCGCGGCGTCTTCGGCTTCGGCGTGGTTCGGCGGTGCGAGGGCGGCACCCTCTTCGTCGAGCGGCATAGTGGCCTTCCTCATCTACCGCGATCCAGCGAGCGGGACCGCATGATCGGTCTGGATATGCCATAAGACGGCAACCTGAGGTAGGAAAATAGAACTGTCTCGAACGCCGTCATGTTGCCTGGGGCGGCCTCGTGATGACACCGGGCTGTGTTTCGGCGTGGAAGAATGGCGCTGTCGCAGTTTCCGTGCTCGTCGGGCGTTGGTGTCGCGTCCTTTCTCCGAGGGAGCGGCAGCGATGCATCTATTGGACCCACGCCCTCTGTTGCCGCCCGGTCTCGTCGTGGACGCCATCCAGCCGGCGGCGGATCGCGTCGTCATTCTCGTCCATGCGCCGGAGGCGCTATGCCCTTGCCCGAACTGCGGCGAGCCGACCAACCGGCTGCACAGCGGCTATGAGCGGCGGCTGCTCGACCTGAACCGCTCCGGGTTTGCCGAAGGCTTTTTGGTTTGGGTCACGCTGCCAGAGCGGGTGCC
>NZ_JCACHU010000101.1:0-30778 GCF_059504005.1 Belnapia sp.
AGTCAGCCCACGTCAGATTTGCGCGTTTCCCACACCCAAGTCGAACTGCGCTTTAACATAAGGCGCCTGCACAGGCGGGATGCGCGCGAAGGCTTCCCATGCAGTGAGCCTGCGCAGAAGGCCGAAGCGGCGGCGCGGCAGGCGCTGGGAGGGAAAGGCCATTCAGGACCAGGGCTCGGCGGGCCGTTCCATTGCTCGAAGGACAGAACCGTGCCGTTGCCCGATGGCGTCGAGCGCCGTGGCGTCGCGCGTTCCCGGCAGCGCGGCGTCGCGGGCCAGATCCGCGTGCCGACGCAGGCAGCGGCGCCGATCCATGGCGCGCTCCACGGCGCCGGCCTCGGCCAGGATTTCCAGCAAGCGGATCATCACCGAAGGCGTCCCCGCCCCGGCCTGCCGGAGCATGTGGAACATCGCATCGACCAACCCCGCATAGTCGGTTGCGCCGCGCGACAGGCGGAGCCTTCCATCGATCACCGTTGTGCCGGAAGGCAGGCTGCGCGATGCAAGCTCGCACAGCGCCGCACCTAGCCGGTCCAGGACGGCAATCGCCGTGAAGGGATCGTTAACGCCAGGCGACAGGGCGCGCAACCCGATCTCGACCAACTGGCGCACCACGAACTCCAGGTCCTGTTCCACGCTTCGGGAGTCCCTGAGCGTGAGAGCGCGGGCGAGTGCCCCCTGCGCTTCCTCTCGTGCCGCCGCGGGCACGACTTCGCCAATGATGCTGCCGGGAAAGACAAAGTCGCCGGGGCGCACGCGCAACATCACGCAGGCGTTGCGCTGCTTCGCCCACTCAGCGATGGCAGCGTCGTCGAGTACTCGCAGGTACCCTCCACCGGGTGTCAGCAGGGAAGCCCTCGGCCCCTCCGGCACGACCCGATCCTCGCCGCCCGGCAATGCCGCGCCATCCATGCCGGGCAGCCGAGCCAGGGCCTCGGACAGGTCGCCATGGACCAGTGCGATCACGCGATCGACGTTGATCGACAGCGCGACATGATGCAGGAACCAAATCAGGACACCGACGCAGGCAAAGGCAAGCAGCAGCGCGACGGAGACCGCGAGCTGCGGTACGAACGCACCTTCCTCGGCCTCGTGCACAGAGCGGAGCGCGACCAGGGCATAGGCGAAGGTGGCCAACAAGGCGCCGAGGGCATACTGGTTGCCAGGGTCGCGGGTGAAGTTGCGCAGCAGACGGGGCCCCATCTGGTTCGAGGCCAGGCTGAGGGCCGCGACGGTGATCGAGAAGGTCGTGCCAGCCACGCCGATCGTCGCAGAGGCCACTGCGCCGAGGACATCCCTCGCGCCGGCGGCGCCGCCGGCATAGACCCAGGCCTCGATCCAGGACGGTAGGCTCATGGCGCCCTCCGTGCGTACCAGTCCCTCGGACGCCATGATGGCGAGGGCCGTCATCGCGGTGGGCCTCACCCAGAAGGCGGCGAGAAGGTCGGCCCACCACTGGCGCAACCGCGCGGCCGTCACTGGGCCAATGCCTGCGCCGTTCGGCCCACCGGCATTGTCTTCACCGGATGACAGCGCTGCGCGAGCGCAGCCTCAATGGTCATCGCCCTCATTTCCGCATGCTGCATGAACCGGAACGGCATCGGTCGGCCGAAGTTCGCCGCGGCCCGCCCGTCACGCCTGCAGGCCGGAACGATTGGTACCCTGCAGGACGTCGATCTCGCCGCTGCCGGCCGCGGATGCCGGGATAACGCTGAGGCTGCCATCGGTTTCGAGCACCACCGCAGCAGCGTCCTCCGGACTTGCGAGGCCGGACGACCGGAGGACGGAGACCACCTCCTCCCGTGTCACACGCTGACTCCGCATGGAGCGATCGAGGAAACGGCCGCGATGCAGGAGCAGGGTGGGCTCCGACTTGACCAGGGCATCGAACCGGGCGGAGCGCACCGAAAGAAAGGCCACCACATACTGCAGTCCGGCCAGGAGCATAAAGGCAACCAGCCCTTCGGCCAGGGCAACCGATTGGTTCAGCAGCACGGTCGCCAGCGTGGACCCGAGCGCGACTGTCACAATCAGATCGAACGCGTTGAGCTTGGCAAGCGTGCGCTTGCCCGAGGCACGCAGCAGGGCGACCAGTGCAACATAGGCCAGCGTGCCGACGACGACGACACGCACGAGGGAAGTCCAGGAATCGAAGAACATAGTGCTGTCCTTTGCCGGGCAGCGAGCCCATTGCGCGGGCATACCTACCCAATGCGCGACGCCCACCGGAGATGCGAGGGCTCCTCCTTCCGCGAGCGGCTATCGCCATTTTTCGAGGCAGCTCATGCTCCGGCGGCAACGTTCTCCGGGAACGCCGGCCCCGGCGGGTCCAACCAGAAGAGGGCGGGCCAGGTCCCACTCCATGCCGCCAGGCCGCCCCTTGGCTTGGAACCTGGGCCTGCTCTGCGCCGCCTTGCCGGCTCCGGCGCTCGCGCTCGGGGCCTACCTCCTCTTCCGCATGGCGGAGGTCTAGCGGGCGCAGCACGAGGCCTTCGCCCGTGAGGCGACAGGGCGGATCGCCGTTACTCTTGATCGTCGCCTCACTGCGTACCAGGCGATGCTCGACGTCCTGGCGACTTCCGACTATCTGCGCAACGGAAACGTCGCCGCCTTTCGCCTGCGGGTTCGCGACGTGCCGCGGCCACCCGGCGCGGAGATCATCCTCTCTGAGGTCGACGGAACATCCGGCGCCGGCGCAACCGCTTACGCTCCCTCCGGCACTCCCTCGGCGGAGGCCGAGCGGCGGACCAGCGCAACCGAACGGCCCCAGGTGTCCGACCTGATCCCCGCCAAGGACGCCAACGGCCAGCCGTCCTTCGCGGTCATCGCGCCGGTGCGGGGAGTGGAACGCTCGGTCATCTACCTGCTTCGCCTTGTGGTTCCGGCGGCCATCCTCGGCGAACTGCTGCAGCGGGAGGAGGTGCTGGCCGCCATGACCGCCAGCATCGCCGACCGCCAGGGCCTCGTCGTCGCTCGCAACGCCAAGACAATGCGCTATCTGGGCCTGCGCCTGCCGGCCGCGACCTTGCAGGGCATGGAAGACCGCGACGAAGGCTGGTCCGCACCACCGCGGATGACGGGGCTCCGGTGGTTGCGGCCTTCAACCGCTCGGCCGTCGCAGGCTGGGCCGTGATCGTTTCCCTGCCTGAGGCCGCTTTCTCCGTGCCGCTGGAGCGCTCGCTCTGGATCATCACCGTGTCCGGCACGTTGCTGGCCGCCCTGGCCGTCGCGCTGGCGCTCGGCTTCGCGCGGCACATTGCGCGGCCGATCCAGGCTCTTGCCCAGTTCGCCGTATCGGGCGGGGCAGGCCAGCTCCTCGCCACGCCGGTGCGCGAGGTCAACGCGGTCGCCCATGTCCTGGCTGCCGCCGAGGCCGACCGCCGTCGTCGGACATCGGAGCGGGAGGCCTTGCTGGCGATGTTCGATCTGGCCCAGATACTTGTGCGGGAGCCAAGTGGCAGGATCAGGCTCTGGACCGCCGGGATGGAACGCCTGCTCGGCCGGAGCCGCCCCGAGGCGCCGGGTCAGGTGTCGCATGTCCTGCTGGCGACGGAGTTCCCCTGCCCTATGGCGGAGACCGAGGCAGAACTCCTTGCATCGGGCGAGTGGCGCGGCGAGCTGTGCCACAGGCGGGCGGATGGCGGTGCGGTGGTGGTCGCCAGTCATTGGGCGCTGCGGCGCTGAGCCGACGGCACGGCGCTCGCCGTGGTGGAGGCCTGCAACGACATCACCGCGCTGCGACAGGCAGAGACAGCGTTGCGCAGCAACCACGACCTGCTCTCGTCGGTGCTCGAGGGCAGCGCGGACCCCAACTTCGCCAAGGACTGCGAGGGCCGGCATGTGCTGCTCAACGCTCCGGCGGCGGCCCTCCTCGGCGTCTCCGCGCAACAGGCGGTCGGCCGCTGCGCTGCCGATTTGATGCCACCCGGGTTGGCCGAGGTGGCCGAGGCCGGCGATCAGACCGTCATCGCCTTGGGTGAGGTGCGCGTCTTCGAGAATGCGGTCGTGCTGCCGGAGGGCGGATCCCGCATCATGCTGATGACCAAGGCGCCCTGGCGGGATGCAGCCGGCGTCACGCTCGGCATCGTCGGCGTGTCCGCGACATCACCGTACGGCGGCAGGCCGAGGCCAGGCTGCGCGAGATCCAGGTGGACCTGTTCCGAGTGGCCCGCGCCAACGCGCTCGGGGCGATGGGCTCCGCCATCGCGCACGAGCTCGACCAGCCGTTGACGGCCGCGACCAATTTTGTGGAGGCCGCGGGACGCATGCTGTTGGGGCCGTCGGATAGGGCGAGGCTCCTTTCTGGTTGGGCTTTTTCTCCTGACGCCCTCGGTCATGTGCCCGTTCGGCGCCCGCGCCTTCGGCTGGCGCGGCGACCTTCCGCTCTCGGCCACGCCCGGCCTCGGCCTCCTGGTCACGGCCGCCTCATGGCTTGCCGATCTCCATAGCCAGGGCGGCAGCCTTGCAGCCGCGCCGGACACGCCCCCGCTCGCCGCCTCGGGCGAGGTGGCGCCGGGCGAATGGCCCGCTTACGGGCGGACCCAGTCCGGGCGGCGCTACTCGCCGCTTAGCCAGATCACGCCAGGCAATGTGGATCGGCTGCAAGTCGCTTGGCACTATCACACCGGCGACACGCGCGGCCGTTCAGGGGACCCGGTCGAGACGACCTTCGAGGTCACGCCGCTCAGGATCGGCAACCGCGTGTTCCTCTGCACGCCGCATCAGGACGTGGACGCGGTGGACGCGACCACCGGCGCGGTGCTGTGGCGCCACGACACCCACCTGCGCGACGATCTCGCACTGCAGCACATGACCTCCCGCGGCCTCGCCTATGCGGCGGATCTACGGGCCGGCGTGGGCTCGGCTCCGGATGCGGCGCGTCTTCAAGCCGCGCAGGCCGCGGTGCCGAACCTGCCCGTGGCGGCCGAGACAGCGGCAACCGCAGACTGCGCCGCGCGGCTCTTCCTACTGACCGCGGACGGGCGCCTGGTTGCGGTCGATCCTGGAAGCGGCGCGGTCTGCCGCAATTTTGGGGCCGGCACGGGGCAGGTGAACCTTTGGGTGAGCATGCCCAATGTCCCGCCGGGCGCCTATTATTCCACCTCGCCGCCCGTGGTGGCGGACGGACTCGTCGTGGTCGGCGGCAACCAGCCGCCGGACCAGTGGGGCGGCAACCGCAGCCCGAGCGTGGAGCGCTTTTCCTCCTCCGTCGTCGCGCTCCACCTCGGCACCGGAGAGGTGCGGTGGCGCTTCTAGACGGCTCATCACGACCTCTGGGACTACAACGTGCCGGCGCAGCCGAGCCTTCTCGACCTGACCATCGAAGGCGAGCGGGTCCCGGCGCTGGTGCAGCCCACCAAGCAGGGCGAGGTCTTTGTGCTGGGCCGCCGCGACGGCCGTCCGATTCTCCCGGTGCAGGAGGTGCCAGCGCCACAGGGCGCCGCGTCCGGCGACCACGCCGCGCCGATGCGGCCGGTCTCGGCCCTCTCCCTTGCTCCGCCTAGCCCCCTGACAGGCGCCGACATGTGGGACGCCACCATCCTCGACCAGCTGGCCTGCCGGATCATGTTCCACTGGCTGCGTTACGACGGTCGATTCACGCCGCCCTCGCTACAAGGGTCGCTGATCTACCCGGGCGATTTTGGCGTGTTCAACTGGGGCAGCGTCGCGCTGAACCCTGTGCGGCAGGCCGTCTTTGCCACGCCGGCCTACCTCGCCTTCGTCTCGCAACTTGTGCCTCGGGCCGATAACGAAGTCCTCTACGTCCAAGGAGGGGAGCCGCCAAAGGGCAGTTTGCCAGCCCTAAACGAAAATTTCGGCGTGCCCTATGCCGTCAAGCTCTTTGTATTCACCTCGCCGCTCGGCATTCCTTGCCAAGCGCCGCCCTGGAGCTTGGTCGCCGAGGCGAGCCTGACCACGGGCCGGATCGCCTAGATGACTCCAACGGCACCGTGCGCGACCTTTCGCCCGTGCCGCTGCCTTTCCGGATGGGGGTCCTTGATCTCTATGGGCCGGTAGTGACGGCGGGGGGCATCGCCTTCCTTTCCGGCACGCTGGACTACTACCTGCGTGCCTATGCGCTTGCTACGGGCTGCCAGCTCTGGGAAGGCCGGTCGCCGGCGGGTGGCCAAGCCAAGCCCATGACCTACACGGGAGCGGATGGCCGACAGTATGTCGTGGTGGTCGCCGGAGGTCACGACTCGCTTGGCACCGCGGCAGGCGCCTCCGTGATCGCCTACGCCTTGCCGAAAAGCTGAAACCGGCGCTGGCCAAACGGCCTCATCCGGTACAGCAAACGGCGAGGGCGGGCTCCCTTCGATGGCGGCTCCCCAAGGACCGCCGCGGGGCCATGAGTGCCGCCGCGGTCGGCATGCGTCCAACGGGCGGGTGAGCTGTCTGCCAGCGGAGGCGTTGCCCAGCGCGAGGCTTGCAGCCTCCCACCACTTGCGCCGGGACCGCGCCTCCGGCTTCGCAGCATCCCGCCAGCGCCCGGCCTCGACGCCGGGCCTGGCTTCGGCATTACTCGTCCCAGGGCGGCTGCGCCGCGAGTTGCGCCCGCTGCAGCCTGGTTGCGACCCGGTCGCCCTGGCGATGCACCTGGTCGAAGCACCGCGCCATGGCCTCCTCCAGCACCTCAAAGCAGAACTCCACCTCCATGGTGTTCGACACTCGCCAGGCCAGCAACTTGCGCGTTGCCCAGTTCATCACCGCAACCAGGTGCAGAAAGCCGCACAGCATTGGCAGGTAGGAAAAGACCCGTTGCTCGGGGTTCGGCACCATCGTTCGTGGACGATGATAGATTGGCGCTAGTCTCATTTCCGTCATCAGCAGCAGGATGCGCTTGCGGCCGACCACCTAGCCCTAGCGCCGCAGGTGCCGCGCCATTTGCCGCGAGCCATACCAGGGCGTCTCCAGAAACTGCCCGTCGATCATCTGCGTCAACTCGAGGTTCAGCGCCGTCTCGCCGGTAAGCCGGTGGTGGAACCCGACCGGCTAATCGAGACCAGCTCACACTGCCGCACCACCGACAGCTGCAGGTGCTCCGGCTCGATCATCTGGCGCCGCCGCTCCAGGCTCATCGACCGGACACTTTCGCCAAAAAATCCCGTTCCACCAGTGCTGGCCGATCTTGGCGTGCAGCTTCTCGACATCCGCCTCCGACGCCTTGGCGCTCTCTTGCGCCGCCGACTTGCCGGGAGAACACCGCCGTAAGCCCCTCCATGGCTTGCCGCGTCCATTCACCCACTATCGTCTGGTGACTGCCATGTTTGACCGCTAGCTGCGCCGTCGGCAGCTCACCCCGCAGCGCCTCCAGCGCCACCTTTGCCTCGAAATCCACCGTGTACCGCGTGCGCTTGCCCGTCATCCGGGTTCCAGCAATGCTCTGCGACCAGACAAATTTAACCACCTGTCCGAAATCCGGGGAACACCTCACTGTCCAGGCAGAATCTGGTCACCTGTGAGCCGCCCTGCCATCTCGCCGCAGACGCGAGATCCAGGGTTAATATATAGCCGAATTTATTCGGCCGGCTGCGGGGTCATGCCGCGCGCATGGCCTATCGAGCGCAGACGCGACAGCGCGAGGTAGATCGCCGGAGTGGTGTAGAGGGTGAAGAGCTGGCTAAAAACCAGCCCGCCGACGATGGCCGCGCCGAGCGGCTGCCGCACCTCCGACCCCGTCCCGCCCTCGAGCAGCAGCGGGACGCCTCCGAGAAGCGCGGCAGCCGTCGTCATCAGGATCGGCCGGAAGCGCAGCAGGCAGGCCTCGCGGATCGCCTGCTCGGGCGGCTTGCCCTCGCCGCGCTCGGCGGCGACTGCGAAGTCCACCATCATGATGCCGTTCTTCTTCACGATGCCGATTAGCAGGATCACACCGATCATGCCGATGATGTCGAAGCCGTAGCCGCCGGCCCAGAGCGCCAGCAGCGCCCCAAAGCCGGCCGAGGGCAGCGTCGAGAGGATCGTCAACGGGTGGATGAAGCTCTCATAGAGGATACCGAGCACGATATAGACCACCGCCAGCGCCGCCAGGATCAGCAGCGGCACGCTGGAGAGCGAGGCCTGGAATGCCTGGGCATTGCCCTGGAAGCCACCGATCAGCGAGCCCGGCGCACCGATCCCGCGCATTGCGCCCTGGACCGCCTCCACCGCCCCGCTGAGCGGCACGCCGGGCGCGAGGTTGAAGCTGATGGTGACCGAGGGGTACATCGCCTGGTGATTCACCGCGAGCGGCTTGGTCGGCGCCGTGGTCCACCGCGCGAAGGAGGACATCGGCACTTGCTGCCCGGAGAGCGGCGAGCGGACGAAGAGCTGCTGCAGGACCGCAGGGTCGCGCTGCATCTCCGGCAGCATCTCAAGCACTACATGGTAGGCGTTGACCTCGGTGAAGTACTGCGCCACCTGGCGCTGGCCGAAGGCGTCGTAGAGCGTTGCGTTGATCTGCTGCGGCGTGATGCCGTAGCGGCCTGCGGCGTCGCGGTCGATCTCGACCGTAAGCGTGGTCCCACCCGACTGCTGGTCGGTGGCAATGTCGCGGAGCTGCGGCAAGGCGCGCATGGCGGCCTCCACGCGCGGCGCCCACTGCGCCAGTTCCGCTGCATCCGCGTCTTGCAGGGTGAACTGGTACTGGGTGCTGGTTAGCCGCCCGCCGACATTTATGTCCTGCACCGCCTGCAGGTAGAGCATCGCGCCGGGCACCTGCGCGAGCTTCGGTCGGAGCCGGTCGATGATCTCGAAGGCCGAGGCCTCGCGCTCGTCCCGGGGCTTGAGCGAGAGGAAGATCCGCCCCTGGTTCTCGGTCAGGCCCGCCGCCGCGCCGAGCGACATGCCGACCGTCGCCACGTCCGGATCCTGCGCCGCGATTCCGGCCAGCGTGAGGGAGACCGCCCGCATCCCGTCGAAGGAGGTGTCCGGCGAGGCCTGGATCGTGCCGAGTACCAGCCCGGTGTCCTGCTGCGGGAAGAAGCCTTTCGGTATCTGGACGAAGACAAGGCCCGTGGCGACCAGGGTGGCCAGGAAGGCGAGCAGGGTCAGCCGGTGGTAGCGCAGGGTGATGTCGAGCGTCCGCCGGTAACCCTCCTGCAGTGCCTCGAAGCCGCGTTCCGAGGCGCGGTAGAGGCGCCCATGCGCCTCGGCGCGCTCCGGCCGCAGGATCCGCGACGCCATCATGGGGGCGAGGGTGAGCGAGACGAGAACCGAGACCAGGATGGTTGCGGAGACGGTCACCGCGAACTCGCGGAACAGCCGCCCGACCAGCCCCGGCATGAGGAAGAGCGGGATGAAGACCGCAACCAACGAGATGCTGATGGAGACGATGGTGAAGCCGACCTCGCCCGCGCCGCGCAGCGCCGCCGCGCGCGGTTCGAGGCCGGCCGCCGCATGCCGCTCGATATTCTCGAGCACCACGATGGCGTCGTCCACCACGAAGCCGACCGCGATCGAGAGCGCCATCAGCGACAGGTTGTCGAGGCTGTAGCCGAGGACGTACATGACGGCGAGGGTGGCGACGAGGGCGAGGGGCACGCTCGCCGCCGGGATGGCGGTGGCGCGGAGGTTGCGGAGGAAGACGAAGATCACCCCGACCACCAGTCCGACCGTGAGCGCCAGGGTGAACCGCACATCGGCGACGGCGGCGCGGATGGTCTGGGTCCGGTCGCTCAGCACCCGCACCTCGACCGTCGGCGGGATGGCGGCGCGCAGCGCGGGCAGCGCCGCCATCACCCGCTCCACCGTCCGGATGGCGTTCGCCCCCGGCACGCGGGTGATGGTGAGCAGGATCGCCGGCCTGCCGAAGGCATAGGCGGCGAGGCGGGCATTCTCGGCCGCGTCCACTGCCCGGCCGAGATCGCGCACCCGCACCGGCGCGCCGTCGCGGTAGGCGATGATCGCGTTCTCCCACCCTGCCGCGGCGAGGAGCTGGCTGTTGTCGTAGATGACGAAGGCGCGTCCCTGCCGTTCGATCGAGCCCTGCGGCGCGTCGGTGGTCAGGCCCGCGATCGCGGTCCGCACATCCTCGAGCGAGATCCCGAGCGAGGCGAGCTTCGCCGTGTCCAGCTGGATGCGCACCGCGCGCTTCTGCTGCCCGCCGATGCCGACCTGGGCGACGCCCTGGAGCTGGCCGATATGCTGGGCGAGGATGGTCTCGGCATACTCGTCGACCTGCGTCAGCGGCAGCAGCTCCGACTGGACCGCGAGCACGAGGAGCGGTGCGTCGGCCGGGTTCACCTTGCGGAACTGCGGCGGCGAGGGAAGGTCGGAGGGAAGCTGGCCGGCGGCCTGGTTGATCGCCGCCTGGATGTCGAGCGCGGCGCCGTCGATGTCGCGCGAAAGGTCGAACTGCACCGTCACCGCGCTCGAGCCCAGGATGCTCGTGGAGGTCATCTGCGTCACGCCCGGAATCTGCCCGAACTGGCGCTCGAGCGGGGCGGTGACCGAGCTGGCGACCGTCTCCGGGCTGGCGCCGGGGAGCTGGGTCGTGACCTGGATGGTCGGGAAATCCACCTCTGGCAGCGGCGCCACCGGCAGCAGCGGGTAGGCCGCAGCGCCCATCAGCAGCAGCGCCGCCATGAGCAGGATGGTCGCGACCGGCCGCGCGACGAAGGGCGCCGACAGGTTCACGGCCGCGCCGCCTGGCCGCCCGCCTGCACCGCGGTGGACGGATCAGCCGGCGCCTCCTCGATCCTCGCGCCCGGCGTCAGGCGGAACTGGCCGGAGACGACGACCCTGGTGCCCGGCGCGGGCCCGCCATCGAGCACGGCAAGGCCGCCGCTGAACCGCCGCACCGTGACCCTTTGCACGGCAACCGTCTGGTCCGCGCCGACCACGTAGAGCCAGCTGCCCTCGGGGCCGCGCTGGATGGCGGCGGAGGGCACGGCGGGCACGCCCCGCTCGGTCCGCAGCCGCAGCGAGACATCGACGAACTGCCCGGGCCAGAGCGCGCCATCCGTGTTCGGCAGGGTCGCCTTGAGCCGCAGCTGGCCGGTCGCCGGGTCGATGCGGTTGTCGATCAGCGTGAGGCTCCCCTCGCCGAGGGGGCGCGAGCCCTGGCGTTCGACTGCCGTCACGGTGAGCGGCCCGGCCTGCATAGCGGCGCGGATCTTACCCAGCGCCTCGGCCGGCAGGGCGAAGACCAGCGAGATCGGCTGCACCTGGGTGACGACGACGATGCCGGTCGCATCGGCCGCGCGCAGCAGGTTGCCCTGATCGATCAGGCGGATGCCGGTGATGCCGTCCATGGGCGATGTGATGGTGGCGTAGCCGAGCTGCGTCGCGGCGTAGTCGATCGCGCCCTGGTCCGCCCTGATCTGCGCCTCGAGCTGCGCGACCGCGGCCTGCTGCGTCGCCACCTGCTGGCGGGAGGCGAAGTCGCCCACGCCCTCGTAGCGCTGCAGGTTCAGCTTGGCGTTCTGCAGATGCGCCTCGTCCTCGGCCTTCTTCGCCTGCGCCTGGTCGAGCGTGGCCTGGTAGGGGCGCGGGTCGATCTGCGCGAGCACCTGACCGGCCTTCACCGCCTGGCCTTCGGCGAAGGCGATCCGCTGGAGGATGCCATCCACCTGCGCCCGGATGGTGACCTCGTTATAGGCCTGCACGGTGCCGATGCCGTCCATCGCGACCGACACGTCGGTGGTCCGTACTTCGGCCGTCCGCACCGGCACCGGCGCAGGCTGCGCGGCGGCGGACAGTACGTCACCGGCCAGCAGGAGCGCGGCCGCCGCGGGGAGCGCACCACGGCGCGCCCATCGGTGCTCGGAGCCGTCCGCAACCATCGCACCCCCTACCCGCAGCGCCTGGCCGGCAGTCTGGGCAGGTCCGGCGCGCTGCGCCTTCCTGGGAGGCCTGCGCTTTGCGGTTTCGCTCGGTGCTCGGGCCAGGCGCATCGAGGCGTCCGTGGCCGATGCCGCGGCCTCCGTTCGATCGGGCAAAGGGCGCGACATCGGGAAAAGACGCGCGCACCGGCCCGGCTGCCATACAGGGGCGGGATATCCAGGCTTCGGAGGCTGCGATGCGCATGGCGGGCGGAACCGGGCGGCTTCGGGCGGTCCATCTCCTTCTCCTCGGGGCGCTGGCCGCCACCGGCTGCGAGTCGCCCCGGCAGCGGGCCGAGACCGAGGAGGCGAGGCTCGCGGCGGCCGGCTTCGTGGTCCGGCCGGCGAACACGCCGCAGCGCCAGGCGATGCTGGCCCGGCTGCCGCCGAACAGGCTCGTGCAGCGGACGCGCGGCGACGTGGTGACCTATGCCTATGCGGATCCCTCCGGCTGCAACTGCCTCTATGTCGGCTCGCAGCAGGCCTATGACCGGTTCCAGCGCGATGCGCTGCGAGCAAGGATCGCCGACCAGCGCGAGGCCACGGCGGAGCTCTACTCCGACGCGGCATGGGACTGGAACGCCTGGGGCCCATGGGACGGGCCCTTCTTCGGACCGGGCCTGGGTTGGTGACGCCGCCGGGCCGGGAGCCATCTTGCAGGAGATGCCAAGGCCATGAGACTGCCCGGATCTGCCTGGGCCTTCGCCCTCGGTACGGCGGCCGCCCTGCCCGGCCCGGCTCTCGGGCAATCGACCCGCACTATTGCCTGCCCCAGCCTGGAACTCGCTTCCCAGCTCCTGCAGAAGAGCTCCGCCGCGCCGCCGGAGGGATGCAGGACATTCGTGCTTCGCCGCGACGACACTACCAGCAAGGATATCTGCGTCGTGGACCTCGCCCCGGTGGACCAGGGAGTGCTGGGCGATGTCCTGGACTCGGCCGTGCATACGCGCTGGTGGCTGGCCTGTGCGAGCCTGGCCGCGCCCTGATGTCCTGCCCCTGAAGGTCCTGGGCATTGCCATGGCCGTAGGGGACAAGCAGGCCGCTGAGAAAACTGGCGTGCGGCGCCGGAAGCCTGGGGCCATGGCCCAGGCGATGATGGTTGCGCGGCCCGGTTCTCCCGTGGCTGCGATGGGAGGGAGAGTATCATGCGTCATTCCATCGTGCTCGCGGCGCTGGGTGGCCTGGCCGTCGCGCTGGCCTCCGGCCCGGCGAATTCCACCTCGGCACGGGGCGCCAACCACCGCGGGCAGCACGAAGCCTCCACGACAGAGCAGCTGAATGCCGAGAGCCTCCAGCGCGCACGCCAGGGCCAGGATTCACCGACGCCGGGCCCTGACACCACGCGCAACCTGAACCGCATCAGCGAGCAGGACGCGAAGCGCGGTCAGCCGGTGCCGCAACCCCCGATGCCCTTCCGCTGATCCATGAGGCGCGGGCGAAGAGGCCCCGAGGGCGCCATTCCCTCGGGCCCGCCCAGGAGTGAGAGCCATGCCTCAAGCACGCGTTGCCGGTGAAGCCTCCGGGCCCGACCGGCGGCGCGGGGGCTGAGGCCGTGATGGCTCCGCTTGCGGCGGGCGCGGTGCCGCTCCCGCACCGGATCGGCCATGTGGCGGCCCTGGCCGGTTACGGGCTGCGCCTTTGGGCCGCGGTCTGCCTCGCATTGCTTGCTGCGTTTTGGCTGCAGATGGAGGAGCCGTCCTGGGCCGGCACGACGGCCGCCGCCGTCTGCCAGCCGGCGGTTGGTGCGGCGCTGCGCAAGGGGTGGTTCCGCATCCTCGGCACGCTGGCCGGAGCCTGGATGGCCCTCGCGCTCGCAGCCGCCTTCGCCGACAGCCGAGAGGGCTTTCTCCTCGGCCTGGCCCTCTGGGGCGCCGCCTGCGGCTTCGCTTCGGTGGTCCTGCCTAACTTCGCCTCCTACGGCGCTGCCCTGGCCGGCCTCACCACCGCGGTGATCGCGGCGGACCTGCTCGGCGCGGTGGGCGGCGTCGGGCATGGCGCCTTCAATCTGGCGACGGCCCGGGCAAGCGAGATCGGCATCGGCGTCGCCGCCACAGCGCTCGTCCTTGGCGCGACCGGGGCGGCGCAGTCCCGCCGCAGGCTCGCCGATACGCTGGCCGGCCTGGCAGCGGAGATCGGACGCGGCGCGCAGCGAGCACTCGCCATCGAGGGGCCCGAGCCGGCGGAGACGCGCGCGGCGCGGCGGGAGCTGCTGCGCCGCCTGGTGGGCGTCGGCCCCGTGCTCGACGAGGCGCGCGGCGAGATCTCGGGGCTCCGCTTCGATGCCGCTATCCTGCGCAGGGCGGCCGGGGGACTCTTCCAGGCGCTGTCGGCCTGGCGAAGCCTCGCCGCGGAGCTCGGGCGCGTGCCCGCCGGCGCGGCGGAGGCCGCGGGGCTGCTGCGCCTCCTGCCATCCGATCTGGGCGCCGTCATCCGCCTGGGGGGCAGCGCCACGCCGCCGGAGCTGCAGCGCGCCAGGGCCGCCTGCGCCGATGCGGCGCGGCGCCTGCTCGCCCTGCCGGCGCAGACGCCGTCGCTCCGGCTGGTGGCGGACCAGGCCGCGCTCGGCCTGCTCGGCCTCCGCCGGGCGCTCGGTGGCGCGCTCTTCATCACCGGAGCGGACGGCGCGGCCGGGCGGGGGCGTGCGAGGCGGGCCCCGCGCGAGCCCCTCCCCGACCTGCTGCCGGCCGCGGTCGCCGCGCTGCGCGCCTTCGCCACCATCGGCTTGGCCGAGCTGCTGTGGCTGGCCACGGGCTGGCCGAACGGGGCGATCTGCATCGCATTCGCCGCCGTCGCGGTCCTGATCTTCGCACCCGCCGGGGACCTCGCCATCGGCTTCGCGCGGCACTTCGCCCTGGGAACCGCCGCCGCGGCGGTGCTGGCCGGGGTGATCGCCTTCCTGCTGCTGCCGCAGCTTTCGGGACCGGAGGGCCTCTGCGGGGCGCTCGCGCTTGTCCTCATCCCCGCCGGGGCGCTCTCCATCCAGGGATGGATGCCAAGGGTCTTCCTCGGCGTCACCGGCAATTTCGTGCCGCTGCTCGGGCCGGCGAACCCGATGACCTATGATCCTGCCGCCTTCTTCAACACCGCCGCCGCGCTGCTTGCCGGGCTGGGCCTCGCCATGCTCGGCACCCATCTGGTGCCGCACCCCTCCCCCGGCCTCCGGGCGCGCCGCCTGCTGGCGCTCACCCTACGCGACCTGCGCCGGCTCGCCGCCGGCGCCCTGGCGCCCTCCCACGCTGCCTGGGAGGCTCGTGTCCAGGCTCGGCTCGTCGCCATGCCGAACACCGCCGAGCCGGTGCAATATGCCCGGCTCGCCGCGGCGCTCGCGGTGGGCCACTGCGTCATCGCGCTGCGCGGCGCCGGGCGGCGCATACCCGACCCCGGCGCGGCCGAGGCCATGCTGGGTGCTCTCGCGGCCGGCGACGCGGCCGGCGCGGCGCGATGGCTGGCCGAACTCGACCGCATCCTGGCCGGGCAATCGGGCGCGGCGCATGCGCCGCAGGATCAGGCGCCCGGCTTGCTGGAGGAGCGGCACAGGCTCCGCACCCGGGCCGCGATCCTGGTTGCCGCGGCGGCGCTCGACCGCCATGTCGCCTATTTTGGAGCGCCAGAACGGCCATGAGGTTCGCCGAGGTCAACCTCTTCGGCGTCTATGTCGCGCCGGTCGCGCCGCTGATGCTGGCGGCCTGGCTTCTTGCCACCGTCTTCAGGTGGTGGGCGGAGCGCCATGACCTGTTGCGGCATGTCTGGCATCCGGCGCTGGTGGTGATGGCGGTCTACGTCCTTTTCCTCTCTGCCCTCGTGCTGCTCGCCGCCGGGGCCGGCGCCTGATGCCGGGCTCCGGCGCAGCCCGGTCCGGCAGCCAGGGCGATGCCGTCGCATCCGCCGGCGCCATCGCTGGCCCGGCCATGGCCTGGCCGCGGCTGCGCGCGGCGGTGCTGACCTTGGGCATCGTCGCGGCCGCCGCGGCGCTCGGCTGGGCAGCCTGGGACGCCTACATGGCGACGCCCTGGACGCGCGACGGCACGGTCCGCGCCTATGTCATCGCAGTCACGCCACAGGTCGGAGGCCGCATCGTCGCGCTGCCCGCTGCCGACGACCAGCCCGTGCGCAAGGGCGATCCCGTCCTGGCCATCGATCAGACCGACTACGTCATCGCCGTCCAGCAGGCGGAGGCCGCGGTGGACCTGGCGCGGGCCGAGGCGGAGAACGCGACGCGCGAGGCGCAGCGCCGCGCCGCGCTGAGCGACCTCGAGGTCTCGGCGGAGCAGCGCCAGACCTTCGCCAGCACGGCGGCCGCGAAGCAGGCGGCCTTGCGGCAGGCGGAGGCGGTGCTCGCCCAGGCGCGGGTGAATCTCGAACGCACGACAATCCGTTCCCCGGTGAACGGCCGGATGACCAACCTGCTCGTCCAGGTCGGCGATTATGCGACCGCCGGCCAGGCGGCGATCTCGCTCGTTGACACGGATTCCTTCTGGATCGAGGGCTATTTCGAGGAGACCAGCCTCGACGCGATTGCGATCGGCGACCCGGCCACGGCGCGGCCGATGGGCAGCCGCGCCCTGCTGCGCGGCCGCGTCGAGGGCATTGCGCGCGGCATCGCGGTGGCGAATGCGCAACTGGGCCAGGGCGGCCTCGCCAGCGTCAACCCGACCTTCGCCTGGGTGCGGCTGGCGCAACGGATCCCGGTGCGGATCCGGATCGAGCAGGTGCCGGAAGGCGTCCGCCTCGTCGCCGGGCGCACCGTCAGCGTCCAGATCGAGCCGCGTGCCCCTTGACGATGGGGCATGGCGCCTGCGGCGAGGCCGGCCTGCGAAGCTGGTTCGCTCCGGAGCGGGGCCATCGTCTGATTGGAATTGGCTCGCGCTACGGGTGGAGCCAGGGATTGTCCTCGTCCGGCTTCAGCTCCCGCCCATGCCTCTCCAGCGTGTAGAGCCGCAGCCGATGGCCGTCCGGATCCTCGACCACCATGACCCAGGCCTGGATCGCGGTGAGGATCGGGGCGTGCGGGATGCCGGCAGCATCGAGAAACCGGCTCCAGCGCTCGAGCATCGCCCGGTCCTTGACCGCCAGGGTGAACGGGTCGAAGCAACGCTGCCTCTCTGCCTGCTCCGGATCGAGGCGCAGCTCCAGCAGCGCCGCCAGGCCGGGCACCTCGAGAATATACGCGTACAGCGCCCCATCAGCCTCCTTGCGGTGGTCGGCCTCGGGCAGCCGCCGCGCGCCGAGCAACCGCTCGTAGAAGTCCAGCGATCGGCCGAGATCCGAGACCGGCAGCTTCAGGTGATGCACGCCCTGGATCTCGGGGCGGGCTTCGCTCGGGCTCATGGCACCGGTCCTTCGATCGAAGATCGTCGCGGATCGAGGCGCTCATGCCTCAAGTCGATCGAGCCTTCCTGCATGCGGCGCTCAGATGGCGGCCGCCCCGTGCGGCGAGGCCCGGGCGGTGCCGGAGGCTGCGACGCGCCGTCAACGCCCCGGCTCACGACGTGCCGGAGGGGACGGACCTTCAAGTGGCGCGCCGGGAGAACACCTCGTCAGGTCGCGGTAAAGCCGGTCCACCTCCTCCGCATCCCGCCGCGCCTGCGCCGTCGACGGCGCGGTGCCGGCCTCGGCTTCCCGCGACTGCACGGTGTCGCGCGGCGCCTCATGCTCCCGCCAATTCCAGATCGGCCCGGCATCGTCCCGGGCACGGGGTTCCGTTGCATCGGCAGTCCCGAGGACCGCGACCAAACCGGCAGCGAGCAAGGCGAGCCTATGGGGCGCGATCCGGGTGAAGCGCGCCGGGCGACATGGCGCCGCAGGGAGGTTGCCGCTGTCGCAATCCCGTACAGGCCGCCCCGCGCCACTGCCACCGGAGGCGTGGCTGGCGGATCGCGGCATCGGACCGGCTGGCCCGACCAGCAATGGCGGCGAAGGCATATCGATCCTTGCCATATCGGGTACTCCGTCACCCGTCGCCTTCTCGGACTCAGCGGCGACAGGTCCCGACGATGATGGCGCCCCGTCCGCGCCGGGGATTCCCGCCTTGCACAGGCAATTCCAGAAATGCTCACAGCGATCCGGCCCGCAGGCCCTTGAGCGCGGCGGCTCCCCGCATGCCATCGTCAGGGCGCTGAGGCCATATCGGCCTGGAGGTTGCCGCTTGCCGGTCCGCCATGCGTGCTACCGGGGCGTCGCCGCGACGAGGCTGCGGCAGTACCGGGCATGCCGGCGTGCCGCCCCGGGCGCCTCGCCAGCCTCGGCAAGCCGTTCGAGGCCGTAGGCCCGGACCGATTCGAGCAGCCGCCAGCGCCCGCCTGGCCCGGCCTCTTCGCGCACCACGAGGGACTTCGCTACCAGGTTGGCCAGGCCCTCGGCGATGTCGGATGACGGCGCGTCCCCAACCCGCCCGACGGCGGCTGCCGCCTCAAGGGTGAAGCTGCCGGTGAGGACCGCCAGCATGCGCAGCAGCCGGCGCTCCGCCTCGGGCAGCAGGTCGTAGCTTGAGTCGAGGACGGCCCGCAACGTGCGGTGCCGCGGCAGCGCCGTCCGATGGCCGCCGGTCAGCAGGGCGAAGCGCTCGTCCAGGCGCGCATGGACGGTTTCCACTCCAAGGGCTGCCGCGCGCGCCGCCGCGAGCTCGAGGGCGAGCGGTATGCCGTCCAGGCGCCGGCAGATTGTCGCAACCGCCCCAAGTTGCCCGTCATTGGGGTGGAAGTGCGACCGGAGTGCCCGCGCCCGCGCCACGAAGAGCTGCACCGCGCTGTGCCGCAGGAGGTCATCGGGCGCGCCAACCCCGATGGGCGGCACCTCGAGCGGTGGCACCTGGTACCCTCGCTCTCCCTTCCTCCGGAGCAACTCGCGGCTGGCAACGAGGAGGGTGACACGCGAGCAGACCGACATCACCGCATCGGCCAGGGCGGCCACGGCGGCCACGACAGGCTCGCAACCGTCGAGGAGCAGCAGGATCTCCCGGTCGCCGATCGCCTGTGCGACCGCCGCGGCCGTGATCTCGGCTCCGCCGAGGCCGAGGCCCAGCGTGGCCGAGACGGCCGACGGGACCAGCCGTGCATCGGCCAATGGAGCGAGTTCGACGAGCCAGGCTCCACCGGCGAAGGCCGGCGCGGCCGCCCGCGCGACCTCGATGGCCAGCCGCGTCTTGCCGATGCCGCCGATGCCGGTCAGCGTGACCAGGCGGTGGGACGACACCAGGTCGCAGGCCAGATGCAGCGCGGCGGCCCGGCCTATGAGCGGGCTTTCCGGCCAGGGAAGGTTCGTCGGGGGCCAGGCCGATGCGGGCGGCCGCCGGGTGGGCGGCAGAACGGCGCCATCCAGGCGACGCCTCCACGTCCCGAGCAGGCGGTAACCGCGCCCATGCTCCGTCTTGACCAGCTGCCGGTCGGATGTGAGAGCCTTGCGCAGGGCGGCGATGTGGACCTGGAGCGTATTCTCGTCGGCCTCGGCCCCCGGCCACACGCGTTGCAGGAGCTCGTCCTTCGTGACGAGGTCACCGGCCGACCCGACCAGGACCTCCAGGATGGCGAATGCGCGGCCGCCGAGCGGGACGGCGGCACCAAGCGCACGCAGCTCGCGCCGATCAAGGTCGATGTCCCAAGGACCGAACGCAAACACCCCGTCCGCCAAGGCCGCGATCCCGCTCCGGGCCGCGCCAGCCTGCTATGGCGCCAGGGTGCGGCGCAACGAAATATGAGTTCCGCCCCGAAATCTCATACTCGGTGCGCGCTGCGGCCCGCCCAGGGCAGCAAGCCAGACGATGCGCCGGTCAGGCGCGCGCGGGCCAGCCGGCCCGACCCGCCAGCCCCGAGGAACCATCCACCAGCCTCGTCGCCCTGGGGTGGTCATCGCAATCCCGGACCGCGGGCAAATCCTCCTGCGACCGCGCCCAGCCTGCCTTCAGCGAGATCGGCCGGTGCTGGCCGGCCGGATCGTCCCCCGTGCCGACGGGCCCGCCGATCTCGCCGAGCAGGCGTTCGGCCGCGCGCAGGTCGACGGTGTCGAAGCCTTCCGTGAACCGCCCGTAGACCGAGACGAGCAGCGCCTGGGCATCCCGGACTAGGCCTTGGCGCGACCAGAGGCTGGCCAGGCTCATCGCAGTCCGCAGCTCCCATGCGAGCGCGCCCTGCGAGGCCGCAAGCCGCAGCGAGCGGAGCAGCACGGCCTCGGCCTCGTCCGGTGTTGCCTGCGCCATGCGGGCGAGGATCTCACCCTTGAGGCGGAGGAGTTCGGGCATCGCGGTCAGGTCGGCCATGCGCTCGCCCGCCCCGATCGTCTCCTCCACCGTGGCCAGGGCCTCATCGAGGCGATTCAGCGACGCAAGCCCCTCCGTGATGGCGAGGGCGAATATCGCCTCGGTCATGGCGTAGCGCTCGCGGCGCAGCGCCTGGAGCGATCGGCAAAGGGCAGCAACGCCCTCCTCGGCCCGGCCCAGTCGGACGGCCAGCTCGCCCCGCAGGCCCAGGCCGGTGGCGAGATACACTTCCAACATATGGCGCTCGGCGTGCCCTACCAGGGCGTCGATCCGCCGCTCCGCGGTGCCGTAATCGCCCCTCCACAGGGAGACGCTCGAGGCCCATAGCAGGGCGATGCACAAGGCGTGAGGATAGCCGAGTTCAGTGGCCTCCTCGATCGCCTGGGCAGCGGCTTGGGAGGCTTGGTCCGCATGGCCCCGGAGCCAGAGCGTGCGGGCCAGCGCGATCCGGGCCTGGTGCTGGATGCCGAAGGCGGGATGGAAGGAGATGCCGCTCCGCCGCCCGCGTGAAGCCGCCAGCGCCGCGGCCAGGCGCATTTGGGCCTCGTCCTGGCGCCCCATCCTGTGGCAGCAGGCACCGACGGCGTGCTGCGCCGCCGCGGAGGCCAGCGGATCGCCGAGGGCGGCGGCGGCTGCCTCGGTCCGCTTCGCATAGGCCAGCGCCATCCGCTGGTCGCCGTGACGCAGGTAAAGCATGGCGAGCCAGCCGAGGATCTCGACCTGGTGCTCCTGCCGCCCAAGCGCCTCCGCGATCTCGAGGCTGCGCGTGAAGGCGGCGCAGGCCGGCTCGCCGTTGTGCCTGGCGAACATCAGGCACTGCCCGAGCCAGGCCTGCAACTCCATCTCGCGCTCCGTACCGGATGCCGCCTCTCCGAGCGCGCCTATCGCCCGTTCGGTCCACTGGCGGCATTCGCCGAGCAGCGACAGCCGCATGAATAGCGGGGCCGCGGCAGTGGCGAGCGCGACGCCGGTCTCGACATCGGCACCCTGCCCGAAGCTCCACTCCAGCGCCGCCCGGACATCGCCGAGGTGGTCGCGGTCCCGCGCCACGATCTCCGCATGCGATGGCTCGGATGCCGTGCCGGCACCCAGCCGGGCCAGGAGGCTGCGGAAATAGCCCGCGTGGCGCGCCGCGACCCGGGCATCCTCGCCGGCGGCGAAGAGCTTCCCGCGGGCATAGGCGCGCGTGGTGTCGAGCAGCCGGTAGCGCGTCACCGGCCCGGACGCGTCGGCCGAGACGAGGGATTTGGCGACCAGCCCGGCGACCGCGTCGAGAACATCCTCGCCGTCGAGCCCCTCCCCCGACGCGACCACCCGCGCCGCCTCCAGGCTGAAGGCGCCCTGAAGAACCGCGAGCCGGCGCAGCGCGACGCGCTCCTCCTCCGCAAGCAGGTTATGGCTCCAGTCGAGCGCGGCCGCGAGCGTCTGGTGGCGCGCCACGGCCGTGCGCCGGCCGCGCCAGAGCAGGTGGAGCTGCCCGTCGAGCAGCCGGGCGGTCTCCTGGACGCCATAGGCCCCGACGCGGCCCGCGGCCAGCTCGATCGCCAGCGCCACCCCGTCGAGGCTGCGGCACAGCGCGGCGACGGCCGGCGCGTCGGCGTCGCCCAGCACGAAATCGGGTTCCCCGGCGGCCACGCGTTCGACGAAGAGCTGCACGGCGGGGTAGCGCAGCGCCTCCGCGGCCGACAATCCGGCCTGCTCGGGCGGGGCCTCGAGCGGCGCCAGGCGATGGACGCGCTCGCCGACGGCCCGCAGCGCCTCGCGGCTCGTGGCCAGGATGTGGACAAACGGCGTCTCGGCATGGATTCGCTCGGCCAGGGCCGCGGCGGCATCGGCCAGGTGCTCGCAGCCATCGAGGATCAGCAGCGCCCGCCGATCCCGCAGGAAGGCCGTGATGCCGGCGACCGGGTCGGGCGCCCATACCAGGAGCCCGAGCGTCGAGGCGACCGCGGCGGGGACGTGGGAGGAATCGGCCACCGCCCCGAGGTCCACGAAGAGGACGGTGCCCTCGAAACGGTCGACCAGCGCGTGCCCTACCGCGACGGCAAGGGTCGTCTTGCCCATCCCGCCGGGGCCGACGATCGTGACGAGCCGGTCGGATGCGAGCAGCGCCACGAGGGCATCGAGAGCGCCGTCACGGCCCACCATGCGTGCAGGGCTCGGCGGCAGGTTGTGCGATCGGGGCTGGGGGGTGTCCACCACCGGCTGCGGCCGATCTGCGCGCGAAACCGGTGCGACGAAGCGGTAGCCGCGCCCCGGCAGGGTCTCGACATAGCGCTCCCCCGACCTGCCGTCGCCGAGCGCCTTCCGCAGCATCGCCATGTGGAAGCGCAAGCTGCCCTCGTCGACCGTGACATCGGGCCAGACCTGCTCGATCAGCTCCTTTTTCCCGATATACCGCTCCGGGGCCCCGGCCAGGGCGACCAGCAGGTCGAAGGCGCGGCCGCCCAACGGCACCGCGCGGCCGTCCCTCTCCAGCAGCCTTTGCCGCGGGCGCAGTCGGAAGGGCCCGAATGCTATCGCGTCCTCGGCCTGAGATCGGCCCTGGTCGTCCATGCGTCAGCCCTCATGGATGCCGCGCCCGCTTCCTGTCCAACGGGGGGCCATGCCGATGATGCTACAGATTTCCAGTCCAGCCTTCTGAAGTATCCTGAAGGCAAAAGCAGCCTACCAGTCACAGCCGGAAACGCTCTTTGCGGCCTGTTGAAATCAGTGGCCGCAGCCGTCAAGGATCGCGGCGCGCCCTCTAGAAACGCCAACGGTCCCGCCCACGGCCGTTCGTCAATGCGCGAGGGCTGCACTGGCAGCAAGCCGTACCGCGGCATGTTTTGCTTTGATTTCGATTTGCGGCATCGCTCCTTAGGTTTCTCGATTTTATGCCTGTTGCGATCATCGCTCCACCTGCAGCTGCTTGCCCTCTATCGCCTGCTGCAGGCGTGACAAGACAGGCCACCGGGCGGCGCCCGCACGCTTGAGGGTCGCCGCTCCGCCGCGGCCGAAGGCGCTTTTTCCCGGCCAGCGGGCCCCTCAGTGGCGGTAGAGGCGGGCGAGGCGCCAGCGGGCCGGTGTGCTGCCCGTCAGCCGCTTGAACACCGTCGAGAAATGCGCCTGCGTCTGGAAGCCCACTGCGAGGGCGACCTCGACAATCGGGGTGTTCGCCTCCACCAGCAACTCCTTAGCGCGGTCGATACGCTGCTCGGTGACATATTCATGCGGCTGGAATCCGGTCGCCGCCCGGAACTGCGCGGCGAAGTAGGAGCGCGACAGCCCCGCCGCATTGGCGAGATCGGCGAGGCAGATCGAGTCGCCCAGATACCGCTGGACGTGCTCCTGCACGCGCCGCAGCCGCCACTTCGGAAGGGCGGAGACGGGCGGCTGCTGCGCGTTGAGCGCCGCGATGCGCAGCAGGATCGTGCGCGCGACGCTCTCCGCATAGGCTGGGTCGCCCGCGCAGGCGTCCTCGGTCAACGTTCGGGCGAGTTGGCCGGCGAGCGGGTCGCGCTGCACGATCCCGTCAAGCTCGGCCGCTTCGCTGGCGCATCCGGCCCCCTCGCGGCCCCGCAGGCAGCTTTCCGCTATATAGAGGTGGACGAAGTCGCAGGGCGCCTGAAACTCGGCCTCGACCACTCGGGAGGGACCAGTGAGGTGCACCGTCCCCGAAGCCATGACCCCGTCGAAGATCTCGCGCCGGTTGGAGGTGAGGCGGACACGCGTCCGGCGCAGGGCGACGCTCAGGACATGCCGGCCGGCAGGCGCCTGGGCTTCGGCGCGACGGCGGCCGGAGGCCCCGTCGATCCAGCGGGATGCGATGACGGCGGCCCCGTCGCGGGCGTTGGGACCCAAGGCCGCGACCTGCCGCCAAGTCGTCTCGAGCGGAAGCCCGGCTTCGGCCGGTCCGGGCCAAGGCCGGTTGGGGAACAGGCTTGAGGCGAGGGCGGGCGCTGCGGAACTGGGCGCGCCGGCGACGTCCAAGTACGACATGATCTGGAATCTCCTCCTTAGGCTTGGACCGCAATCCCGATCAACCGGTGCCCACCCCCAAGCTTCCCGCTTGCGGAGCACCGGGATCACGGTGCATCAGCATGAGGCCGCTGCGGCCGGCAAAGCCCGTTAGGGTCCATGAGACGGCGTTAGAAGGTGTGAAGCCTTCCCCAACACGCGGCTGCCGCTCGGCATTTGCAAAAGCCGAGGAAGCCCTGACATTCGTTCGCGCACGAATTCTGTTTCTCGGGCGGGAAAGCCCGAAGCGCGGCCGAAGGGGATGCTGCCCTGGCTGTCAGCGCCAACGGCGCTGCCAAGCACTCGGTGGGAGAACCGGATGTCTGGACGCTGGGCGCCGTGTCTGCCGCTGACCGATGAGGCCGCCGTACTGAAGGTCCGCGCGACAGAAGACTCTTGGAATGCCGGTGATCCCGCTAGCGTGTCCCTCGAATTCAGCCTCGACACGGCCTGGCGAGACCGCATCGACCTGCTGCGCGGCCGCGCCGCGGTCGTCCGCTTCCTACAGCGCAAGTGGAGCCGGGAGCTCGACCATCGCGTGGCGATGGAGCTTCTGCTCCACAGCGGCGACCGGATCGCGCTCCGCTTCATTTCCGAGTGGCATGACGACTCCTGGAACTGGTTCCGGTCCTTCGGCAACGAGAGTTGGGAGATCAATGCCGCCGGACTGGTGGCTCGCCGTATTGCGGCGGTGAACGACCAGCCGATCCGCAGCGCCGAGCGGCGCCTCCACTGGGCTCGCCCGGGGCCGAGACCGGAAGATCATCCCGGCCCAGCCGATCTCGGCTTGTGAGCCGTGATGCCGGGCCAGGGGCGCGGCCTGGCGGCGCAGGCGTCACGCGGCCCGGCCGATCCGGTCGCCGGCCGGATCACGCAAGGCCGATGCGCCTCGCCCCCTCGCGAAACAGGCTTTCGCCTCCGGGTGTGGGCTGCATCGCGGTGATGAGATCGCCAACGTGGTAACTTGGCAGAGCCCTGCGGATGGCGGCGACATGGGCGCGTGCCTCGTCGCTCCGGCCGGCGAGGCCAAGGGAGACGGCGGCGATCCCGAGGATATGCGCATGAGCATTCGGACGGGCGGCGGCCTTCACGCCGGCCTCGGCGGCCTCCTCGAACCGCCCAAGGCGGACGAGGGCCATGGCGCGCGCGCCGAGCATGCCGAAGACCATCGGGTCGAAGGGGCTGAGCCGGAGCGCCTGGTCGGAGGCCACGACGGCGGTGCCCGGATCGCCGGTCAGCGAATGGACGAAGGCGAGCGTGTAATGGCCGAGCGCGAAGTTCGGACTCAGCTCCACGGCCTGGCACAATTCGTCCACGGCATGGTCGTGGCGGCCGCGCAGCCAGAGCGCGCGGCCCATCGCCCAATGCGCCGCAGGGTCGCGGTCGTCGGCCATCAGGCCCTGCCCGGCGGCGGCATAGGCGCGCTCGATCTCCCCCTCGCGCCCTGCCCAACCCTGGAATGCGTTCTGCCAATGCGTGAATGACAGGCCAGCATGGGCACGCGAGAAGGTCGGGTCGAGGCGGATGGCCGCCTCGAAGAAATGCCGGGCTCGCTCGTTGTCCAGCCTGTTGAACCGGTACATGTGCCAGAGGCCGCGGTGATGCGCCTCCCAGGCGTCAAGCGCGTCCGGAGGCCGCAGGATCGCGCGGTTGCGCTCGGCCGCCTCGATCTCACCAGCGATTGAGGCGACTGTCCTGTTGCCGATCTCGTCGAGAACCTGGAAGGCGTCGTCTACCTCATGGTCGAAGACCTCCGCCCAGACGATCCGGGCACTCTGCGCCTCGGCGAGCTCGACCGCCACGGTGAGGCGCCTGCCGCGGCGCTGCACCGACCCGCTGACAACGTAGTCGACACCGAGCATCCGGCCCGCCTCCGCCGCGGCGACGCCCCGCTCCCGGAGCGCGAACACGGTCCCCTGCCCGATCACGAACAGGCTGCGCAGCTTGGCAAGCCGCGTGATGACGTCGTGGACCAAGCCGTCAGCAGGCCCACCGCCCGGCGCCTTCGGCCCTGCCGCCATCTCGGTGAAGGGCATCACCGCGACGGAGCCCCGATGGGCTGCGGCGGGGGCTCCATCCGTGGCGGCGCCAGCCGAAAGGGGGGCCGCGGCCGTCCGGAGCCGCGGCGCGTCGCACGCCTGTGTACTGGCCGCCTGCCACAGGGCGCGCAGGGGTGCGACGTCGAGGCCATCGGCCTCGAACAGCCGCACCGTCGCCGAGAGGTGCTCCTCCGCCTCCCGTATGCGGCCGCGCCGGGCGAGCGCTGCCAGCATGGCTTTGTGGGGGCGGAGGTCGAACGGGGTGAGCTCAAGCCATCGATCGAGGGGGCCGAACGCCTGCTCCTCCGGGAGCCGGCTGGCGAGCCGTTCCAACAGCGCGGCGCGACAGTCCCGGAAGTGGCGCCGCTGCGCGACGAGCCAGCCCTCGAAGGCGAACAGGCGCTCGAGCTCTAGCCCCTCGAGAAAATCGCCAGCGAAAAGCTCGGTCAGCGCCCGCAGCTGCTCGGTGGCGAGCGCCTCGACGCCGGTCCGTACGGCCCGGGCGACCTCGGTCACGTCCACAAAGCAGTCAGCGAGGTCGAGCCGGACAGCGTCCATCCCGGTCTCGACCCTGCGCCGGCCGGGTTCGTCAAGGACGCTCCTGATCCGGCTCAGGCACCAACGGAGCTCGCTGCGCGGATCGTCGGGGAGGTCCCACAGCAGCTCGCACAAATGGCTCCGTTGGGCCGGGTGCGGTGCCAGTACGAGATAGGCCAGGAGCGCGCGCACCTTGCGTGACGCCGGCAAGGCCAACTGTACGCCCGCGCGAATGACCGTCAGCGGCCCGAGGAGCCGGATCTCCAGCGGCGAGGCGCCATCGCCCCCGCCCCGGGGGTCCGTTTCCATGCGCATTCCCATGCCGGCTCCCACGCTGGCCCCCATGCGCCGCCGCCAGAGTAGCCAAGGACAGGACGCGTGGGGCGGCGACCCCGGAGGTCCTCTCCGCGCAGTGGGCGGACGGCATACCAGCGAACCGCCGGAGCGGAGAGCGGTGGTGCTCGCCGCCCGCGAGGCCTGCGCCGGCCCGCGACGCAAAGGGTGCCGTACCCGGTGAGGGCGGCGCAACGAGAAACCATAATCGCTAGGAGAACGACCATGTCAGCATCCGCAGCCCTGTCGAACCAAGCTTCCGCCCCCGTTGACCTCGCGGCGGTCAAGACCCGCCAGCAGGCGACCTGGGCGACCGGCGACTACGCCGTCGTGGGCACCACCCTCCAGATCGTCGGCGAGCGCGTCTGCGAGGCAGTGGACCTGCGAGCCGGCGAGCGCGTGCTCGATGTCGCCGCCGGCAATGGCAACGCCACGCTCGCGGCGGCCCGCCACTTCGCCCAGGTGACCTCCACCGACTATGTCGGCGCCCTGCTCGACCGCGGCCGGGAGCGCGCCACCGCCGAACGCCTCCCCGTCGTGTTCCGGGAGGCCGATGCCGAGGCCCTGCCCTTCGATGACGGCAGCTTCGACGTCGTGCTTTCGACTTTCGGCGTCATGTTCACGCCGAACCAGGAAGCGGCGGCGGCCGAGCTCGTCCGGGTCGTGCGGCCGGGCGGCCGGATCGGGCTCGCCAACTGGACGCCCGATGGATTCATCGGTCAGCTCTTCCGGACGATCGGTCGGCACCTGCCGCCGCCAGCCGGCGTGCGCTCGCCTGCGCTCTGGGGTACGGAGGCGCGCCTGGCCGAGTTGTTCCCGGGCCATCGGATCGAGGCTTCCACGCAGGTCTTCAACTTCCGCTACCGCTCGCCGGATCACATGCTGGAAGTCTTCAGGACCTATTACGGGCCGGTGAACCGAGCCTTTGCGGCACTCGACCCTGAGAAAGCCGCGGCCCTGGAGGGCGACGTCCGCCGGCTGTTCGGCCAGATGAACCGTGGCGGCGCGGACACCTTAATCGTGCCGAGCGAGTATCTTGAGGTCGTCGTGACGCGGTCGTGACCGCAGGCGGCTGACCGGTTGGAACTCGCGTACCGGCTGGCCATGATGGCATCCCAGAGTGTCATGTCAGCCGCTAATGTAAGGTCGAGACCATGGCGTTGGTCTCGTCGGGGTAAGGCCGTTGGGATCGGCTGCCAACTGGCGGCGGCTCGAGGGACTGGCCGGGTTTGATGGCCGGGCGACACCAGCCGCCTTACCGCCATGTCGCCCCGGCCGGCTACCGCTTCCCGCACACCCTGCGGATCGCCGAGGAAGTGCCAGAAGCACGCGGTATTACCGTCACCCATGACACGAACCGGCAAGGCACGCAGGCGCAGCGTCATGCAGCGCTTGCACGGCCCGCGGCGGGGGGCGTGCGCGCATCGGCGGCGGGCTGGACCCCATCCATCTGCTGCTGGGCCCAGAGCGCGTGATGTTCCCGCGCCCAGTTGAGATCCACGCGGCCGGTGGTCATGGCGCTCGCCGCGCCCTCCATCCCGAGCGTGCCGATGTAGATATGCCCCAAGATGCCCGCTATCAGCAGCATGGCAAGTAAGGCATGGACTATCTGGGCCCATTGCTGGCCCCGGATCTCGGTGACGGTGAAGGGAAAGATCAGCAGGAAGCCACTGACGGCGACCGCGCCGCCGCCGAGCACCGTCATCCAGAACACCGCCTTCTGCCCGGCATTGAACCGGGCCGCCGGCGGGTGCCGGTCGCCCACCATTCCGCCACCCTGCCGCAGCCAGGTGATGTCGCCACGGTCCGGGATATTGCCGCGAACCCAAAGCGCGAACATCACCAGGATACCGAGAGTGAAGGGGAATCCGAGGAAGTTGTGTGCCAGCTTGCCCGCCGTGGAGAGGGCGGTGAAGGCTTCGGGCCCGATCCAGGGCAACAGCAGCCAGCGGCCGAAGGTCAGGTTCAGGCCGGTCAGGGCAAGCACAATGAAGCAGCTTGCCACCATCCAATGATTGGCCCGCTCGAGCGCATTGAACCGGGGCAGGGTTCGCCCAGACCATCCATTGCGGATACGGATTCGTCCGCGCCAAAGGAAGAACAGCCCAATCGACGCCAAGGCTCCGGCCTGGATCGCCGCGCCGGCCCAGGGCAGCCAGACGCTGTGGACCTGGCGCCAATCATGGCCCTCAGGCTGGATGAGGTTAGCTGACTTCCTGTCCGGAATCGTAACCCAACCATGGATCCGGCCCCCATCTCGGGCGGCCCGGGTCTCTTCCGTCTCTGCCGAGGGCTGGCCATGGTCGCCGAACGGGATGTAGGCCGGCCCGGATCCTGGCCCGGAACCGGCAGGTTGGGCGATGACGCCGGGCTGGCCAATATTCGGCTCTGCCGGGCCGGGGCGGAGCGGCACCGACATCGGTGGCGCACCGGTATCGCTTGGCCGGCTTGGGGCGTGATCCAGCTCCGCGCTGTCGGGCGGCTGCGAGCCGTGGGCGCCGTCATGCGCGGCGCCAACCTCCGGCACCGGCGCCTGCCGTTCGGGCGCTGCGGGCCGGGGCTGTGCCGCAGCCAAGGCGGCGACGCCCAGGACAAAGGCGCCGGCGAGGACGACAGTCCGGTTCATGTGCCGATGTCCTGCTGATAGGCGGTGCGCCAGCCCCAAGCACCGGAGCCGTATCCCCGGTGCTGCACCCGCTCCCGGTAGATGCTCGCAATGATGTCGCCATCGCCGGCCAGCAACGCCTTGGTCGAGCACATCTCGGCGCAGAGCGGCAGCCTGCCCTCGGCCAGGCGATTGCCGCCATATTGCTGGTACTCGGCCGCTGAGAAGTCGGCCTGCGGCCCGCCGGCGCAGTAGGTGCACTTGTCCATCTTGCCGCGCCCGCCGAAATTGCCGACGCGCGGATATTGCGGCGCGCCGAAGGGGCAGGCGTAGAAGCAATAGCCGCAGCCAATGCACAAATCCTTGTCGTGCAGCACCACATGATCGGCGGTGACGTAGAAGCACGAGACCGGGCAGACGGCGGCGCATGGCGGATTGGTGCAGTGCATACAGGCCATCGAGACCGAGCGCTCGCCCGGCCTGCCGTCGTCCAGCGTGATGACGCGCCGGCGGTTGATGCCCCAGGGCACCTCGTTCTCGTTCTTGCAGGCGGTGACGCAGGCGTTGCAATCGATGCAGCGGTCGCTGTCACAAAGGAATTTCATGCGGGCCATGGCGCCACCTCGTCAGGCCGTCAGGATCTGGCAGAGGGTGACCTTCGTCTCCTGCATGAAAGTCACCGGGTCGTAACCATAGGTCGTCACGGTGTTCGCGCTCTCGCCGAGCACGTAGGGGTCGGCGCCGGGCGGATAAAAGCGCCTGCGGTCCTCGCCCTGCCACCAGCCGCCGAAATGATAAGGCATGAAGGCGACGCCGCGGCCGACCCGGCTGGTCACTTGCGCTTTCACTCGCACCCGGGCGTTGCTTTCCGGGCCATGGACCCAGACCCAGCCGCCGTCCACAATCCCGCGCGCCGCCGCATCCCCGAGATTGATCTCGACGAACATGTCCTGGCGCAGCTCGGCGAGCCACTTGTTGGAGCGGGTCTCTTCGCCGCCGCCCTCGTACTCGACAAGGCGGCCGGTGGTGAGGATGATGGGGAAGTCCTTCGCCAGCACCAGCGACCGCGCCTGGATGCTCTGGCCCAGATGCGGCATGCGGAAGCCACGGCGGTCCGGCAGGGTCGGATAGCGCGCAATCAGGTCGGTGCGTGTCGTGTAGATCGGCTCGCGGTGCACCGGCACCGGGTCCGGCAGGTTCCAGGCCACGG
>NZ_JCACHU010000102.1:0-3411 GCF_059504005.1 Belnapia sp.
TCACCACGGCCGCAAACCGAGGCCACGGCGAATTAAATCCCTGCCGTGCCCTAGGCGACATCCAGATTTACGAGGTAGCGCCTCCGGCTGAAGTCACCCCTGACGGGAGGAACGTCGGGAGGGGAGATGGGCCGGCTGGATCTGGGGGCTCGGATGGCGATCAAGGCGCTGGCGGAGCGGGGAACGACGCGGAGCGAGATAGCTCGCTGCTTGGGGTGACGGAGGGGGCGGTGCGGCATCACCTCCGGCGCATGGCGGCTGGGGCGGCGGACGGACGGTTGTTGCAGCCGCAGCGGGCTGAGAGCCGAGCAGCGGCGATTGAGCACTGGCGATCACAGCAGGGCGAGGGTGGGGTGAACCTGGCGGCGCTGCAGGCCTGGCCACGGCGACGGGTGGAGACAACGGCGGTCGTTGCTTGTCGGGCATCCGCACTGCCTATGGCGCTGATAAGCTGGCCTCGGAGCTGCATGCCCGCGTCGCGGCCGCGGTGCACGGGGTGCCGAGCATCGGTTTCCGGTTCTTCAACGTCTACGGGCCGCGGCAGGACCCGACGTCACCCTATTCCGGGGTCATCTCGCTGTTTGCGGCACGGGTTGCCAGCGGCCAGGCCATCGCGGTGCATGGCGACGGGCGCCAAACCCGCGACTTCGTCTTCGTCGCCGATGTGGTGCAGCATTTGCTGACCGGCATGGCCCTGCTCGAGCGGGCGGCAGCCCCGCAGGCGCGCCTCTTCAATGTCTGCACCGGCCGCGCCACCGCGATCATCGACCTGGCCGCCCTCATCGCGGCGACCTTCGGGCAGGCACAGCCGGTGCGGGCTGAGGGATCAGCCGAGCTCGGCTGCGCCGGAGGTGAGCGCACGGGCTCATCGCCCCATAATCGGCGGGCTAGAGCTGCCAGGAGGGGGCGACGGCCCGAAGGACGGCCAACACCCCTCCATCGCCGCCCCCTCCCACAATGCCTGATCCCAACGCCGTCGAGTGCGGCGTTGCGACGGTCACCTGGTCTCGCCGCATGCAGCCCACCCTGCATCGGCTGCCATGCTGCGTCCAACGAGGCAGTTCGCAGCAGACCCAGCAGCCGATGTTGGCGGGCCGCACGGCGCTGATCAGGCTGCGTCAGGCCAAGATGAAGTCAGACTGGTCGAAGCTCGTCGCCGTTGCATTCGATATCGTAATAATATCAATTCCGATCTTGATCTGCACATTGGCGTTGACCTGCTGGATGCTGACCTGCGCTGCGAAGGACGCATCCGTCACCCCCAACCTAGAGATGTCGATGCGATCTTGCTCGGTGGCATTGAGGTGAGTGGCAAAGGCCTGAATCGTGTCTTGACCGAACCCAGCGCCGAAGATGAAGCGGTCATTATCGCCGCCGCCAATCAACACGTCGTTCCCGCTTCCACCATTCAAAACGTCCGCACCAGACCCGCCATCCAGGCGATCGGCGCCACCACCACCACTCAGCGAGTCATTCCCCGCATTCCCCAGCAGGGTGTCATTGCCGGCCGCGCCGCTAAACGTGTCATTGCCGGTCGTCCCGGCCTTGTAGTCAGCCCCGGTGCCGCCCGTCCAGGACAATCCGGGAGCCGGAGCGGAGCCCGCTTCGGTGAAGGAGAAGGCCTGCGTCCCGGAGCTGTAGAGCGCCTTGGTCGCACCGGACACCGCTGTCCCATTGTAGCTGGCACTGTCGACATAGAGGTTGCGATCGGTGGCGCTGCTGCCGCCCCAAGCATCGTTCAGGAAACTGACCTCGACCTTGTGTGAGCCTGCGGCCCAGTCGCCCTTGAGCGTGAGCATGTCCGCGAGGCCGTCCTTATGCAGGGCGCTGGACGTCACCGAGAATGTGCCGCCCACTTGCACGCCATCCACCAGGACCTTGTACTGCGCATTGGATTGCCAGACGTCCTGGCTCATCTTCAGCACCAGCGCATCCGGCCCGCTGCCGGCCTCGAAGCTGCCGGTGTTCTGAGGCGGGGTCGGCGTCGGGGTTGGTGTCGGCGTCGGCGTCGGCGTCGGCGTCGGGGTGGGGGTTGGTGTCGGCGTCACCGTGGACGTCGTCCAGGGCGAGCTGGTATCGAGCGATGGTTCGCTGGTGAGGATAGTGGTGCCTGACACAGCCGCCGGGCCGGATGCCATCTGGCTGGCGGACAGGCCGAACACCTTGTTGTTGGCAACGGTCGCGGTGGCCGAGGTGGCGTTGACCAGCAACTTGGCCGAGGTCGAGGCATAATCGTTGATGACGGTGTTGTCGCGCATCTCCAGGCTCGAGCCGGCATGGACCGACCCCTCAACGCCAAAGGAGACAATGGTCGGGTTGTCGGACCGCGGGCCCTGCTCGATGATGTTGTTGGTCAACACCGCCTTCCCACCATTGGGCAGGTCGACGTTGTAGCTCCCCGAACCATCCTCATTCTGGATGCGAGAACCACTAATGGTCGTGCTGAGGGCTCGGCTTTTGATCTCATGCCCGATGACAGCATCATGAAAGTAGCTGCCCTGAATATTAAGGGCGCCACCACCATTGACATAGATATTGTGAGATTGACCATCACCCGCACCATTATGTGCGAACTCTGAGTTACGGATGGTAATGGTGCCAGTCCCGGGGTTACCCAGGATCCCGTTCTGGTTGTCATGGATGTAACTGTCTAGAACCGTAAGCGAGGCGCCCTCGACCCTCACCCCGGCGCCATTCATGTCGGCCACTTTGGCGCCGGTCAGCTCGATATGGTCGAGGGTGACATTGGCCTGAGTCGTCAGGATCGCCTTGCCATTCGGCGGCGGCGTCGTCGCCACCAGCTTGGCCATGCCGCCGATGCCCTGCAACGTGATCGACTTGTTGATGGTGGCGAAATCGTTGGTGTAGGTGCCGGCCTGGATCTGAATCAGGTCACCATTGGCCGCCGCAGCCACCGCCGACGATATTGTGGAATACTGGCGCCCAGCGCCAACTGTTAATGTTGCCATCTTTCCATTTCCTCAAAAGTAAAGAACACAACCATGTCTAGAAAAATACGCCAGGACTAACTTGAAAAAGAACAAAAATGAATTACAAGACACAGTTGTGCCGAATACTGGCGCGCCAGCGGTATATTGAATGTGAGGCACCTACGCAAGCGTTGACGAAAATTTTTTCGCTCGCAAGCGCGATTTGTGCGGCAGTCGCCCATGTTCATGGCAACGATATGATTTTTGTCCTAATCTTCACTATCTATGTTATGATCATTAACGCAAGCTCAGCCATTGATCGCTTTGGATGGCCTGAAACTTTCCAGGAAAACCATGTGATGATCGCAACATGGCGATGACTAGGGCACGTCAGGAATTTACTTCGCCATGACCTCGGTTTGGGGTCGTGGTGACAGTGTGTAGTTCCATTGTGGGCAGGTGGTATGCCTGGTGAGGAGCA
>NZ_JCACHU010000103.1:0-3395 GCF_059504005.1 Belnapia sp.
TGCCGCCCGCCATGATGGCACGCGAGCGTCACGGCACGTGCAAAGCCAAGCTTATCCAACATCTGCTTGAGCGACTTTTCGCAGCCGGCTGAGATGGATTTCAGAAATCTGCTTTTGTTAATAACAAATCGAAATTGATGGGTTTTTGCGGTTGGTTGACGAAGCCGCTCGCTGGTTTCGAGAACCCCGCTTCTCTTTTTGCGGCCGCTGCGTCACCGTGGGCCATGCCACGCTTCGACCGTAGCGCTGCCGCCGCGCATGCCGACGCCTTCGCCGCCGCCTGGGATGCGGTGGCGGGGCCGGGCGGCGCGATCCTGCTGATCGGCCGCGACGGGCCGACCCATGCTGCCTGCGGCGGCCTCGCCGATCTGGCCCTCGGCCGGCGGATCACGCCGGAGACCACCTTCCGCTGGGCCTCCATCACCAAGCAGGTTCTGGCCGCGCTGGCGTTGTACGCCGGGCCGGGGTTGGAAGCGAGGCTCGGCGAGCATCTCCCCGGCCTCTCGCCGGCGGTGGGATCTGTCACGGTCGGCCATGCGCTCGGCATGACCTCCGGTTTGCCGGATGCGATGGAAGCGGCCTGGCAGTGCCATGTGCCGCCCTCCACCGCGATGTCGCGGGCCATGCTGCTCGACTTCGTGGCGCGGCTGCCGGCGCTGAACACCCCGCAGGGGACGGAGGTCAGCTACACCAACACCGGCTACCGCCTGATGCAGCACCTACTTGAGGCGCGGCTCGGCTCGCTCGGTGAGGCCTGGCATGAGGCCTATTTCGCACCCCTCGGTATAGCAGCGACGCATTTCCCGGAGGACTGGACCGACTTGGTGCCCGGCCTCGCCCGCGGCTACTGGCGCGACGGGAAGGGAGGCTGGCGCGAGGGACGCTACGGCCCGCATTTCTCCGCCTCGGGCGGCCTTGCCGGATCGGCCCTCGACCTTGCCGCCTGGCTGGCGGGGCTGCTGGCCGGGCGCGGCCCGCTCGAAGGCGTACTGGAGGCGCTCTCGGCGCCGCGGCGGCTGGTGGATGGGCAGGAGATCGCTTATGGCCTCGGGCTGGGCCGCACGCCGCTCGGCCCGCACATCCTTTTCGGCCATGGTGGGTCGCTGCCCGGCTACAAGAACCACGTATTGCTCAGCCGGGAGCTCGATGCCGGCGTCATCGTCCTGACCAACCGGGAGGAGGTAGACAGTCTCGACCTTGCCCTCTCGGTCATGGCGGCGGGGCTCGGTCTGGAGCAGCCTCCCCCAGCGCCAGAGGCGCTCCGCCCCGGCCTCTATGCCGCGGCGGACGGCGAGCCCTTCTGGATCGAGGTGGACGGGGGCGCCGTTTCCTTCCTCGGCGCGCGGGAGCCGCTCTATGCGGGAGGCGATGGCTGGGCGGTCAGCCGCAGCCCCTATATGTGGATTCGCCTCCGCCACGAGAACTCTGCGATTATCGGCGAGGTGAACCACGCCGCCTATCGCTTCCTGCCCGTACAGGACGCCGTCTGCGATTCCAGCTGGCAGGGCGAATGGCGCAACGAGGAGTTCGGGAGCGCCTTCTCCATTGGCCCCGGCGGCCACAGCCTCGCCATGGGTGCCGGCCCATTGCGTGCGGCGATGCCGCTGACGCCGCTCGGTGCTGGGCGCGCACTGTTTCGTCGGGCGGACGGGCCCTGGGCGCAGCGACCCTGCCTGCACGTCCAGGGCGACCGGGCGCGGCTCGTCACCAATCGCTGCCGGGTGCTGGAATACCGGCGGGCATCCGATTAAGGAGGATTGCCGATGACGCTTCGTGCCACCGCCCTTGCCGCCCTGCTCGCCGCTGGGCTGGGGCTGCCGGCGGCCGCGCAATCCGTGCTGCGCGTCGTGCCGCATGCCGACCTGAAGACGCTCGATCCCGTGGCCGTCTCCGTCACCATCACCCGCATGCACGGGCTGATGATCTACGAGACGCTTTTCGCTTGGGACTCGACGCTGCAGCCCAAGCCGCAGATGGTGGAGACCTGGTCGGTCAGCGAGGATCAGCTTACCTGGCGCTTCACGCTGCGCGAGGGCCTCCGCTTCCATGACGGCAAGCCGGTGACGACGCGCGACGTCACCGCTTCGCTCCGCCGCTGGATAGCGCGGGACACGGTCGGCTCCCGACTAAGCGATGCGCTGGCGAGCCTCGACATCATCGATGACCGCAGCTTTGCCCTGGTGTTGAAGCGGCCCTTCACGCTGATGACCTATGCGCTCGGCTCGGCCGTCGGCGCCATCCCGGCCATCATGCGGGAGGAGGATGCGCAGTCCGATCCAGGGCGTCCGGTCACCACCACCATCGGCTCCGGCCCCTTCCGCTTCGTCCGCGAGGACTGGATGGCGGGCCAACGCGTCGTCTATGCACGCAACGCCGACTACCGCCCACGCAGCGAGCCAGCCGACGGCCTCGCTGGCGGCCGCGTGGTCAAGGTGGACCGCGTCGAGTGGCGCAACATCCCCGATGCCTCGACCGTCGCCGCGGCGCTGCAATCCGGCGAGATCGACATCTGGGAGCAGGTGGCCGGCGACCTCGTGCCCGTCGTCTCCCGCCAGCGTGGCACCGTGGTGGACCGGCTGAACGCGCTGGGCACGCAGGGCATGCTGCGGCCGAACAGCCTCTTCCCGCCCTTCAACGATCCCCGCGCACGCCTCGCCCTGGCCTATATCGTCGACCAGGCGGAAACCATGGCGGCCGGCTTCGGCGACCAGCGCTGGTGGCGGCGCTGTGAGGCCTTCTTCGTCTGCGGCACCGGCTATGCGTCAGAAGCCGGCTCCGCACCCTATGCGCAGCCCAATCTCGAGCGCGCCCGCTCACTCCTCGCGGAGGCCGGCTATCGCGGCGAGCGGCTGGTCTTCATCACCACCAACGACATCCCGTGGATCGGCCGCATGGCGGAGGTCGCGGCCGCCGGCATGCGCCAGGCCGGGATGACCATCGACCTGCAGTACAATGACTGGGGCACCGTCATCACCCGCCAGCCGCGGCGGGACCCGCCTGACCAGGGGGGCTGGAACCTCTTCGTCACCGGCGCCTCGGGCGCCACCATGTTCCATCCGCTGACGAATATCGGCACCAGCATGTCCTGCGACGGCCGCAACTGGGCCGGCTGGCCCTGCGACGAGGAGGCGGAGCGGCTGCGCATCGCCTTCGTCGAGGCTACGGACGAGGCGGAGCGCAAGCGCCTCGCCGAGGTTTTGCAGGTGCACCTGGCCGAGGTGCAGCCCTACCGCCTGCTCGGCCAGGCCGACGTGCCCTATGCGCGGCGGTCCAACATTGCCGGCCTGCTGCCCTCGCCGGTCATGGTGTTCTGGAACATCGAGAAGCGCTGACCGGGCATCAGCGTGTTGCATGGGTCAGGGGCCTGGACGCATTCGTCCCTGCCCACGCTTGCG
>NZ_JCACHU010000104.1:0-3342 GCF_059504005.1 Belnapia sp.
AGCTGATGGCAAGGCGCTTGGCACGCTCATAAACTTCTCGGACGGGCTCTAAGGCTCCCACGACCTCGCCGAAGATAAAGTCGTGGTTGGGCATCATTCGTTGAAGAATCTGTCCCTCGGGGCCGAGGGTCGCGGCGATCCTCGCCGCGCCACCGAGCACACGGTCGGTGCCAAATCGCGCGGCGAGTAGGTCGAGGTGGCGCATGCCGTTCAGCAGGGGGAGGATGGTCGTATCGGGGCCGACCGCGGGTGCCATGTCGTCCATCGAGGTGTCAAGCGAGTATGCCTTCACAGCCAGCAGGATCAGGTCGTAGGGCCCGTCGAGGTCACCGGCCATTACGGCGCGCGGCCTGAGGTCAGCGTCGCCATGCTGGCTCTCGACGCGCAGTCCGTGCCGCGCGATCTGCTCGGCGCGGGCGGCGCGGACGAGGAAGGTCACGTCGCGGCCCCCTTCCAGTAGGCGCCCGCCGTAGTAGCCGCCAAGCGCCCCGGCGCCGACAACCAAAATGCGCATGATCCCGTCCTTTCTCCGGCTGGTGGAAAGTGCGTCTGCGCTCCGCATTATGGACTATCGTGGGGCGCTCCCAGTAATGGATATTTACAGGGTATCGAGCATGTATAGATATTCTCGTGCCCACAACGTCCGCGTGTGCCGTTTCGAATGCAGTTCCCGCGTGCTTTGTTGGTGAGCAGGACACTAAAGTTTCGCTACGGAGGAGTAGCGTCAACAAGGCCGACGCCTTGTCATGGTGATCTGCACATAGCGCAACCTCCCCTGGTTGGCCGTCAATGCACCGCGGAGGCAGCTATGTCGGAACGAACGCATGTGCCAACACCACGCCCGATCGACAATGCCAAGCTACAGCAGTTCATCGGCAAAACATTGGGTGACCTCGGAGGCGCAGCGAGTGCGCCGATGGTCCGAATGGGCGGTGCCCTAGGTCTCTATCGAATTTTGCATAGTCCGTAGTCCGATACCTGCACCGAACTCGTACAGCAAGCGAAGGTCCACCAGTGCTGCCTGTTAACATGATCCTCGAGGCTCGGCTTTAGCCTCAGAAAAACTTTGAAAGTGGTTGGCGTAGGTCACTGTGCCCAGGTGCCGTCGCAGCGGAACTCACAATACTAGGGAGAGAAGCGTAATGCGCGTCCACAACATCTATGCCGACGAGCAAGGTGAGAGCCACTTCCGCGACATTGAGGTCGAGTGGGCCGAGGAGGGGCCGGACGGAACGACCTCCAAGCGCTTCCCCGCCGTGGGGATCATCTTCCGCAAAACACCCGGTGACTGGCACTTCGACTGGCACACAGCAACGCGACGCCAGTACGTGATCAACCTTGACGGGTCACACAAGATCACAGCCAGCGACGGAGAAACCCGCACCATTGGCCAGGGTGAGGTGATCCTGATTGAGGACATGCACGGCAAGGGCCACCTCTCCGAGGCGCTGGGTAAGCTCCGGCACTCGATCCTGATCCCGGTGGACTGACGACGTGGACAGCGCGCTTGAGGATGCTCGGCGATTCACATCACACGCCTACTGCCCGAATGAAAGGACAACCTGATGCTGAGAAGAAGCATAGGCGCAGTCACGATCGCAGCGCTGGTCGGAGTGGCCGCGCCATCGCAGGCCCAGACGGCGCGAGACCTCGTGGGTTCGTGGACCCCCATCTCCATCACCTCCGCGGCCCCGGGCCGCGATGCGGCCGCGCTTGGCGATCCACCGAGCGGCACCATGATGTTCGGCAGCGACGGGCGTTTCGCTCTGATCTTCCTGCGCGGTGACTTGCCGAAATTCGCTTCCAACAGCCGCGCGTCAGGCACCCCGGAGGAGAACCGGGCTGTCGTGCAGGGAAGCATCGCCCTCTTTGGTACCTACGCGGTGGAGGACGCTGGCAAGACCCTGATCCTGCGTATCGAGAACGGGACATTTCCCAACTGGGCGGGCGCTGAGCAGCGCCGTGAAATGAGGCTCGTTGGAGACCAGTTGGTCTACTCGACATCCGGCTCTGGCGGAGTTGCCGCAACGGTGACGCTGAGACGGGCTACGTAGGAGGACTCTATCGTGCTCACGCTCCACTACGCCCCGGGCTCATCCTCGATGGCGTCACACCTCGCGCTTGAGGAGGCGGGTGCGGTGTACGAGGCGGAGCTCGTCGGTGAGGAAGCGAGTGAGCACCGTACCGAGACGTATCTGCGGCTCAATTTGCCTGGGAAGGTGCCCGCCTTGCGGCAAGTGGGAGACAATTGGGATGACGGAGTTTGACGCGGGCAAAACCTACCTACTGGTACACGGCTCGTGGGTGGGAGGGTGGTTCTGGGCGCCCGTGGCCGAGCGGCTGCGCGGCATGGGCCACCGCGTCTTCGCCCCGACCTTGACCGGCCTAGGGGAGCGCCGCCATCTCCTCTCACTCGATGTCACGCTGGACACCTTAGTGGATGACGTTGTGCACGTTATTGAGGCTGAGGAACTGCAAGATATCATCCTGATTGGGCATAGCTTCGGGGGTATCCCGATCACAGGTGTTGCTGACCGCCTGCCTGGACGCATCCGGCACCTCGTTTATCTCGACGCCAATATTCCCGAGAGCGGCAGGAGCTTCCTCGACGCACTTCCGCCCGAGGTTGCAGAGACACGGCGGCAGGCGGCGCGGGCGGCAGGCGGCAGGGTGCCTGCGCTTCCTCCGCCGCTCGCAGCAATTGGCGCACTTGGGGTTTCCGAGGGCTCGGTGGCCGACTGGCTGAGGCGACGCATGACGCCAATGCCGCTCGCCTATTACGAGACGCCACTGACGCTGAACCACCCCGTTGGCAACGGACGACCCTGTACCTTCGTATCCTTTACCAATCCGGCGTCTCCTCCACAAGAATCCAGTCGTCAATGGGCGCGCGGCCGAGCAGGCTGGGGCTGGATGGAGTTGGCCGTCGGCCATGCGGCACCGGTCACGGCACCGGATGAGGTGGCACGGCTCCTCGCGGGGATCAGCTAGTCCGGGTAGAGCGCATGGCCTACCTGATCAAGGTGCAGGAGACACGGCGGCATTGTCACATTGTTTGATGACCGGGTGCGCTTGAGCGCAAGACGGAGCTTGCGTGATCTCACGCTGCCATCTGGGCACACGTCTCCTGCTGCCAGATCCGGAAGGCCTTGCGACGCGAACGGCGATACTGTTCGGCGGCCATCAGGTGCCGACGTGGATGGAAGTGGCCATAGATCATCGCGTGCGCCGAGAGGAACCGCTGTGCCTGTTCAGGTGACTTGAACCGCTGCATCTGACGTTCTCGACGTAAGCGGCGTCTACGGACCCTTGCCGCCCTCAGCTGAGGCTGGGGGTGTCTTC
>NZ_JCACHU010000105.1:0-3336 GCF_059504005.1 Belnapia sp.
AAGCAATCTCAGACAGTTCGGATTTCGCCGACAGTGTCTACACCTCATCCATGTGTCAGGTGTCGCCCAGCTTCGGCCGGCGCTGACGGAGCTTGCGAGCGAAGTCGGCACCGAACTTGAAGCACCACTGCCCGGATGCTCTCGTGCGTAACGCTGACGCCGCGCTCGGCCAGGATCAGCTCGATGTCGCGCAGGTTCAGGCCGAAGACGTGGTACAGTTAAACAGCGTAGCGGATGAACTCGGCCGGGAGGCGGTAGCCGGGGTGGGTAGCGGGCTCGGACGTCATCCAGCCAGCATGACAGAGCCGCTTCGTTCCGACCATTGACCAGCAATTTGGCAATGTCGGTGGCGGGCCCGAAGGTCATCTCGCCATCCTGGCTCAACCGCTTCGTTCCGGCCAGAGCCCAACAACCTGACAATACCCACAGGGCAGATCACGAGGATCTTATTTCGCCATCCTAAATATTCTAAATCACACTGCGGTGTTGCTGCGTTGTCAGTTCGTACCCGGAACTCGCAGCAGCTTCGACTAGAGTTGGAGCGCGACAAACTTCATCCGCTCTTGAGTACCGCACGGTCGCCCATCCGGAGGGACTCGATGACTATCGTCTTTCATCCGCTTGCCGGGCTGCGGAGACGCCTGATGCGTTTGAGCGTGCCCCGCGCCGAGCTACGGCCATGTCGCAGCTCTTTTCACCGCGGAACTCGCTGCATTGCACCTACCACTGCCTCGGCAGCAGTACTACTTTCCGCTGCATTAGCAGCCGCCGCTGGAGCCGCCTCGGCGCAAAGTGGTCAGGACGAGTTGCGCAGAGCACCATCAGGCAATTTGCTTCCTGGCATTGGGGCCGCCGACCCACGGCAACGGGTCGATCCTACCGCCGACCCATGGCGCTCGCTCGGGCGCGTGCAAACGGAGGTCGGTGGGCGCTGCACTGGCACCTTGGTCGATGCGCGCACGGTACTCACTGCCGCACATTGTCTGGTGGCATCGCGCTCGGGCCAGTTTGTCCAAGCGCGTTCGGTCCACTTCCTACTCGGCTACAATCTCGGTCAGTACACAGGGCATGCGCGAGTTATCTCCTATACGGTCGGTCCGGGCTTCACCCCCGGAGTAGCGGCTATGGGACCAGCGGGTGCGGACTGGGCGCTGCTAACCCTCGAGCGGCCGATCGGTGCGCCGGGGCATATATTGCCCTTGCTGCGTGGTACGCCGCAGCCGGGATCACCGGTGATGTTGGGAGGATACCAGCAAGATCGGCCTGAAACGTTGTCTGCTGATACCGGGTGCCGTCTTGGATCCCTTACGCGAAGGCCTTCGGGGCATGTTCTGCTCGCCCATGACTGTGCTGCCACCCGCGGCGCGAGCGGAGCTCCGATGCTTGCTCGTCGCCCTGACGGAAGTGGTTGGGGTGTCGTTGGAGTTGCGGTTAGCACCAATGCGGACGCGACAGTCGCCAGCGGCCATGCCGTGCCTGCCGCTGCTATCGGAGCAAACCCTTAGCTGGTTCGTAATAGTGGCATCCGCGCAGCGGGACGGGGACATCGGGGTAGGTGCAGCCTGAGGATTCCGGTTTCAGATCATAGGGGGCGACTTCCTGGAGCTGAGCCAGCGCGTTCGAATTTGAGTATTGGTTAGGACCGTTGGGGCTGGCGCAGAGGCTACGGGCGTAGGAGATCGAGATGGTGAAGTTCCGCTCGACCACGGCCAACTTCTCGCCGGCGATCATCGAGCTCGACGCTGCCATGCGCTCGGGCCGTCTCCAGCACGACGGCAACCCGGTGCTGGAGTGGTGAATTGGCAACGTCGTGGGCAAATCTGATCGCCGGGGCAACCTCTACCCAACCAAAGCGCGGCCGGAACAGAAAATCGACGCGGCCGTGGCGCTCATCATGGTGATAGGCCGGTCGATGACCGAGCCGGAGCAATTCACCAGCATCTTGACCGGAATGGAACCCCAATGCTTCCTTACCCAAGTTAGAAGGAGGCGCTAACCTGACCCTGATCCACCGGATCGCACGGCCTGTCCGGCGGAGAGAAAGCGAGCTGACCTATGTTCGACGAGTTCGGTTTTCCACGCGACGCTGACACGGACAACGCCGCGCCCATTCTTGATACTTTCGTATACTGCAGCCGTGCCGCCGAAAGCGTCGACGACGTCGAGGTCGGCCGTATCATTGAGTTGTCTCAACGCCGCAATGTCGCCCGCGACATCACCGGAGTGCTGGTTTTCGGCAGCGGCGTCTTCTTCCAGTGGATCGAGGGGCCGCCGGCCCAGGTAGAGAACCTGATCGCAAGCCTTCACGGCGATCCGCGCCATTACGAAATCGTTACACTGAGCCGGAGTGTAGAAAAGCGCGAGCGTCTGTATCCAAATTGGGAGATGGAGCGGGTCGGAGCCGACGACATTCGCGCGGTGCTGCAGGAAGCGCTTGAGAGCGCCGAAGACGACAACAACATCGCGGCGCTGAGGCGTATTCTCGAGTACCTTGATTCGGGTCCGCTGAATACGCTCCACCTTTCTGCCACGAAGCGGAACGACACCGACAAATCCAAGCCGGGGGCTCCCTAGGGGGTCCACAGCAGAATATCGACTACAGAAAATGTTGGAATGGGGAGGTTGGCCGACCAGTCGGCAGCGCCCGCGGACATGGTGGAAATACCGGTCTTGTCCGGGGTGTAAAACTAGGATGGCCAGCGGATCTGTCGGCTACCCGCTGACACCACCGAGCTAGCCGTCCTTGGCCTCCACCAAATGGATACGGCTTATCGCGGCCGAGGCGAAGCGCAGCTTGGCTGCTGTCATCGTGTGCGAGCGTTCTTCGTAACTCGGAGGAGTTCGCCAATTCTAGAGCGGTTTCCTGCCTGACTGAATCGCTTGTGATCCTACAGGCTGGGCAGTGGTGATTCAGTTGTCCCTCGGCATGAGGGGTGGTGGGCATGTCCAAAGCGTTGTCGGTCGACTTACGGGAACGCGTGGTGGCGGCGATCGCGGCGGGGTCGTCCTGCCGGGCGGCGGCGGTCCGCTTCGGGGTGAGCGCGGCGAGCGCAATCCGGTGGGCGACGCTGGTGCGGGAGGTAGGGTCGGTCGCGCCAGGGCCACTCGGCGGCGACCGGCGCTCGGCGCAGATTGAGGCGCATGCGGCGCTGATCTTCCGCCTCGTCGCCCAGAAGTCGGACATCACGCTGCGGGAGATCCAGGTCCAACTGGCCAAGGCTGGTGTGTCGGCCGGCATCGGCACGCTGTGGCGCTTCTTCGACCGGCGCCGGATGACGCGCAAAACGTATGGCCCGCCCCGTCTGCAAGGGGATTTTGCGACCCGGTCTGATCAGT
>NZ_JCACHU010000106.1:0-3247 GCF_059504005.1 Belnapia sp.
GTTCGTTTTGAAAGGCAAGAGGCCGACCCCTGGAGGGTAAAGGGGGACACGCCCCAGCCTCATCCTACCCGAAGCGGCCCAAGCCGCCGACCGCTGCAACAAAGCGCCTTGAGGGCGCTGTGCCGCGGCCCGCGCACCGCGGCCGCCGGATTGGCCGGCAGCACCTGGCCGGTCACCAGCCAGTCGAACAGGTGGCGCAGCGCCGCCAGGCGCTGCTTCGCGGTCGGCGCCGAATGCTTGCGGCTCAGCCGCTCGATCCAGGCGGCGACGTGCAGCGGCTGCACCGTGGCGAGCGAGGCAACGCCGGCCTCCGCTTCACACCAGGCGAGAAAGTCGGATGCCGCGCGGGCGTAGGCGCGCCGGGTGTGCGGGTTGCGGATGGCTGCCGCGAAGAACTCCAGGAAGCGCAGGCCCGCGCGTTCGCCGCTGGCGGCGACGAGGGCGGGCAGGGCCGGGGATCCTGCATCCAGGGGGATCAGGTCATGCGCCATCCCTGTCCCTCCCTCACGCGCCGACGGTCAGCAGAGCGACACCGGCGGCCGTGGCGGCGGCGCGCAGCGGCGCGTCGCTCGTGGCCAGCGGCAGGCTGCGGCGGAGCGCCAGGTCGAGATAGCCCGCGTCGTAGGTCGTCAGGCGATGGGTTCGTGCGAGGTCGAGCACGGCGTCGAGGGCGCGCGACGGCGCCGCGTCGTCCACGACGAGCGGCAGGCGGCGCAACAGCGCGACGGCCGCCACGAGGCTCGTGCCATCGATGCGGCCGCGCCGCTCCGCCATGGCGAGGCCGTTCGTGCACTCGAGGAACCACAGCGCCGGCACGACGGCGCCGTGCTCCGTCACGTGGTCGAGCAGCGCGTCGGTCGCGGGCGAGGCCTCGTCCTCGAACAGCCACGGGAAGGTGGCCGACGCGTCCAGCACGCAGAGGCTCATCGCGGCGGCTTACCGCAAGCCTTCGCGGATGAGCGCCTTGGGATCGAGGCCGCCGAGGCTGCGGCCGCGGCGGAATGCGCGGAACTCGGCTGCGAGCGTCTCGCCGGCGGCGGCGTGTGCCTCGGCCGAGGGGGCAGGACGCACGGCGCGGCTGACCAGGCGCGCGACCCGCTCGCGGGTGGCGGGATCTGCAAGCGCGGCCGCCACGTCGGGCTCGACCTCGAGGGTCACGGGGACGGTGTCGGGCATGGGAAGGGCTCCTGGCCGGAGCCTAGCCGGGCGGGCGGCGCCGGGTCCAGCGCCTACGTAGGATAAAGCACATTATCATACATAGACACGCGCTGTGTTGGATGCGGCCGGTCCGTCAGAAATGGGTGGGAAGCAGGCCTTCGCGATTGACGCATGTCGATTGGCCCAGGCGCGAACAGATTCTAAGCCGTCGTTCGAAGCGTTGGCGGCTTGAGAAGGTGCCTCCAGTATTCCGAAAGCACCTCTCGGTCCCGTTGTGTGACCTCGTGCCGGTCGAGCAGATCCGGCAGCTCCCGCGCACCTTCCACCACCTCATCATAGATTGCCTTCGCTTCGGACAGGGAGAGGCGGAAGCTGCTATGCGCCATGAAGGCCGGGCGAGGATCTGGCGCTGGCGAGACACCGGATGCTGCAAGCAGCACATGTCGGCCTGCGCGATGCACAGTGATGTCAAAAGCTGGCGACAAGCGCCACTTACCATCCGTGCGCAGAAAACCGTGGTTCCGAACATGGTCGTCGGTGTTGTGGACGAAAGCGTTGAACAGCACTCGGCGGAAGATTTCGCGCTCGCACGGCGTGATCCCGAGAGCTCGCGCCTGAGCGGCAATCTCGGCGTAGGTCACGTCGGCATCGTAGTAGGCCGTCGGCTTGGCTCCAGCGATCGTCCCGGCGCTGACATAGCCGCGGCGCACTCCTCCCGCAGCACGATCGAAGCGCCTCACCAACAGCGTGGATCGCCCGCCGATCGAAACCACCTGGTGTTCTGGCACCTCGATGCCGCAACGCTCTGCCAATGAGAGGCATACCGCTTCGATTCGCGGATCATCCCAGGCATCCGACTGCGTGCGGAACTTTGCGATCCAGCGCTCACCGTTCCTGACGATGCCAGCCTTCGGCCGCGCGCCTCCTTGGTCTGCACTGGACCTGAACAGGAGCGCCAAGTGGTGAGGCTTCGCCTGTCCCGCATCCACGGCCTCTGCGGCGGCGACCAACGCCTCCATGTCGTCCGCTTCGGTCGGGATCTCCAGAAGTTGCTCGGTTGCAGGGATCCAGCGCTGGGATCCTTCCTCGACAGACGGGCCGAACCGCAGCATCCCGACGCGCTCATCGCCCGCCGCGGCCAGGAACTCGCCTAGCCCAAAAACTTGCGAGGGAAAGGCGGCTTCCAGAATGGAGCGGCCCCAGCCGTCGGGAGCGGCATCATAGAGCGGTAGCGGAACCTCATAGGGGTTCGCCGGAATGCTCTTCCGCGTCGGGGGTAGTGTCGGAGAGATGCCGTAGCGATCAGAGCTATCAAGCCACGAGCGGCCGTAAGCGAAGCGGGACGTGCGCGCTTGGCCAGTACCCTCGAAAGTGAGCACGCCCACTGGCACCGTCTTCTCGTCATCGGCACCGTTGACGAATACGTAGAGGCGGTCGAGGCGGCCCTTAGAAATTTGCCACATCGAAAGACGACCGCTTCAGGCCAACTCTACGCGAAGATACATCTTCGAGCTCTTCGCCGATCGGGTCCGTCTCCAACAGCGCCCCCAGGCGATCGGAGTAGCCGAGGACAACCAATGCGCGCTGGAGGATGCCCAGCGCAACGCCAGGCCTTCCGGCTTCCAACATGCGATAGGTTGGCCGGCTCACGCCTACACGCTCGGCCATTTCGTCCTGGGTGAGCTTTCTACGCAGGCGGGCAGCACGGAGCCGTCGCCCAAGGAGGGTGAGTTGCTCGGTATCCCTTCTAGGGAGGACGGCAGGGCTCTTCATGGAAAGCAAAATGCCCACTTCCCATGTTTATGTCAAGTTTGGTTGCCACGATCCAATCATTTCGTTATATTTCCTGAACCTGTTCGAACTCAATGACGAAGAATTGTACACGCTTCGTTCTCCGGCAGGGCAGCCGCGCAGGCTTGGTGTTAATCGGATGCCTATCAGCATGTCATCGGACTGCGTTTGCAGGGGACTTCCAGAAACCTCGTCATCATCGACGGCGTGCCATAGGCGACAGCCAACAGGGATATCCGCTCCGGGTCGAGGCTGTGTGGAAACAAGCCGGAATGGTAGATTGAAGCTCTGCTGATCG
>NZ_JCACHU010000107.1:0-3071 GCF_059504005.1 Belnapia sp.
CGAAGCACCACATCCACGGGCCGCTATGGAAGACGGGCCTCAAACGGCCGCTTACGGTCCACGGTGAGAACGGCTCCCTAACCGGCCTCGACGATTTTCCAATGAGAGTCCTTCCACACCACCTTCCGGGAGTGAAAGTCGAAGAAATCATAGCCGCGTTCCTCGATGGGCCTGCCGGTGGCGGCCACGGTGCCCCGCAAGGTCCACTTCGATATACCGGTGTCGTCCACCACATAGTGCTGGTCGTCCCCATAATGCACGTCTGGGATGCCGTCGAACCGCGACTTGAGCGCTGTCCGGACAGCTGTGAAGCCTTGGTGGCGGCTGCCCCATGGGTTCGGGCCACGCGGCATCTCCAGCACGCAATTCTGGGCAAAAAAGGCCATCACCGCGTCCACATCATGGCTGTTGAAGGCACTCAGAATTGCACTCAGCAGCTCCGTCGTAGGCTTCGTCGATGGTCCTATTAGCTTGCTTCCTTACTCAAGCATCGAACGTCGACATGAGCGAGCCCTACCGATTGTAGCTCGTGGTAGGCGCAAGACCGGCATCCAGCCAATGCAGTGGCGCCTTAAGCGACTTCGAAGACCACTTCAATTTCGACGGTGATGCCGAAGGGTAGCGACGCCATCCCAACAGCCGAACGGGCGTGCCGCCCCCGGTTTTCGCCAAATACCTCGACGAACAGGTCCGAGCAACCGTTGATGACCTTCGGGTGGTCGGCGAAGTCGGGAGTGGCGTTCACCATTCCCAACACCTTCACGACCCGTATCACATAGTCGAGGCTTCCTACGCCAGCACGAAGGACTGCAAGCAGAGCAAGGCCAGTAGACCTCGCATGCTGATACGCCTCGTCCACGGTTACGTCCTTTCCGACCTTGCCAGTAGACAAGCCGCCTCCGGGTTTGCTTGGTCCCAGGCCAGAGAGAAAAACGAGACTGCCAGTACGAACGAAAGGAACATTGTTGACGCCTGGAACAGGAGCCACCCTTGGCAGTTCGATGCCGCGCTCTCGGAGCCGCTGCTCCGCAGTGCCCATTCCAACGCTCTGCGCCGCGCCGACGCGGGGTGCTGCAAGGGCGATGCTCGTCAGTCCGAAGGTCAGAGCCCGACGGCGGCTAGGACTCCACATCGTGGTCCACCTCAAAAGTTCTCTGGGTTTGCGTCCGGTCCGTTCGCCTGGAAAGCTAGGGATACTTCGGGTCTTGATGGCACTTCCGCTTCCATCCCGACATTTAGGTGCGGGCGGCGTGTCGGGCCGGATGCGGCACTGCATCGGCCTTCACGTTCGTCCCAGACAGTCCTAACGTACCGCAGCACCGATCCCTATCCTTTCGGCATCGCGCCGAACTCTCGCGCCAGTGCTGCCCACCGCACCCGATGTCCGTCGAGTTCGGCCTGAAACTCCTGCGGGGTCGAAGCCCGAGCCCGTAACCCCGCCGCAGCGTACCGCTCCGCCACTACCGGTTCGGTCAACACCGCACGTGTTTCGGCTGCAAGGTCCTCCCGCGCTGCGTCAGGCATGCCGCGCCACCCGAACACACCGAGGAAACCTTCTACCCAAAGGTCCGGGAACCCGGCTTCAGCGGTGGTGGGGACCTCGGGCGCGACCGCTGCGCGGGTGCGGCTTGAGGTGGCTAATAAGCGGACGCTCCCGTTCTGCACAAAGGGCAATGCGACGGCGACCGGGACCAGCGCCGCGTGGACGCGTCCCTGGCTGACTTCCTGCATCATCAAGTTGCGGAAGGACACGAATACCGCGTCGACACCAGCGCGATGTAGAAAGGCATTGAAGGCAATGTAGAGCGCCGTACCGGGCGTTGCGAACCAGTTCAATGCTCCGGGTCGAGCGCGAGCGTAGTCCACGAACTCAGGCAGGCTCCGAACGGGTAACGATGCTGGAACCGAGACCACCATGAAGTCAGTGGCGGCGGTCGAGATTGGGAGGAAACCTTCGGGGTCCGCAAACGGGGTGCCCGCGTCTGTCAGCGGCGCCACCGTCAATAAGTCGCCCATTCCGAAAAACAGTGCGTCGCCAGGCCGGGCTTGCAGGAACGCGCTGCCCGCAACGGCCCCGGTAGCGCCGACCCTGTTTTCCACTGCGATCGGATGTCCGCGACGGCGTGCCAGAGCCTCGGCATACAGGCGCGCGGCGAGGTCAGGTGAGGAACCTGGCGGAAGGGGTATGATCATCCGCGTTGGGCGCAGGGGCGAGACAGCGGTCTGCGCAACAGCACTGCGTCCCAAGATGAGGGTGGGCAGCGCGGCAAGCGACTGGACAACGGCACGGCGAGGGGGGATGAGGGTCACGGTGATCCTCCAACTCGGCGTCTGCTTTCAGCCGACGCTAGTAGTGTTCGGTTCCGCAGGAGGTAACAACGCCGTGCTCTTCGACCAGGGTGCGGCGGGCCGCGATATGCTGCAATCGCTAGCCCGCTGCGGCATGACTCGATCGCTCCACTTGGCGGTGGTCAGGCCATCGCAAGGACGGCGGTCGGTCCCGAGGCCGCTACCCGGACGGTGACGTTTGGCTGCTGCTTCTTCATTATATTTATCGTCATCTCCTGTATGGCAGCGGCGTGCTCGCGGGTGTCGCAGAACAAGACAGAGGCCCCGCGGGTAGGGTCATCAGCGGAGCGGATGTAGTAAACGCCGCGGAAACCGGGAGCCTTCTGGGCAACGCTCAGCATCTCATCGCGGACTGTGCGTTGCGTCGCTTCGGCGGGGAGGTTCTCCGCCTTCCGCACGATGCAGTAGAGAGACTGGCTCTGGCCGCCGCTTTGCGGCTCCGCTATGGCATGCTGGCCAACCTCGCCCTGAAAGCGCTCGGTCGGCTCATCAATTCCTTTAAGAGCCCGTCCATGAAGAACTCCTGTACTCTGAATGCGTTGCGGCAGGACATCTGATGGGGACAGCGGAGCTCTTGCCATGTGGACGGCAGCGGATCGGGAGCGGTACGGGCGCGAGAAGCTGCGCTACCCGAGCGATCTGACAGATGCGGAGTGGGCGCTGATCGCGCCGCTGATCCGGCCCGGCAAACGCGGCGGGCGCCGTCGTTCGGTGAACCTGCG
>NZ_JCACHU010000108.1:0-2992 GCF_059504005.1 Belnapia sp.
CACCATCTCACCACACCAAAAGCCACCTTGACCTGGTTATTTCGCGTCAAGTCCTTAGCGATAGCGATCCGGCCAGTGCCGTGCTCGAAAGTGAGGACGACCGCAAATATTTTACAACAGGTTCGTGGCGGATTGCGCTCGCAACGCTGGCTGCCGCAGGCCTATTCGACAACGGGCGTTGTCCGCGAAGCTCAATCCGGCTTGTCCATTGCCGGGGGCGTTGCTGTCCAGATGCGAGCGCGCTGCCTCGCCCAGACGGCTGTCTCGTATTGGCCGACCGCGATCTCTGCGACATGGCGCTGGGCCTAGCTGCTGGCCTTGGGTCAAATAGATCGGACCTGATCGGCGATGCGCCGGACGTGGCGGTCGCGTCGGCTTTGCGGATCGGCATCTCCCCACGCGGCACGGCAGACGCCTGGGGCAGGATGACGACCTCCAGCGGCGGATCAGGCTGGTGACCGGCAATCACCCGGGACCGTCGCTCAACACCGTCAGCACCATCCGCTGTCACGGATGCGACGTCACCCTTGATGCCTTCGAGCAGCGCCGGCCGCTCATGTTTCTTATCGGTGACGCTGCCGGTCAGCGTGCCGGTGCGATCTTGCCGAGGGCCAGGCTTGGCTGCAGGGGTGCTTCGCTGAGGTGCCGGCAACCCCGCGGTCGCGTCCGCCTCGAGCCGGCGGCTCAGACCGCCGCCGCCTCCGCAATAAGCGCTGAGGCGGCGACGAGGCTAGCGCGCTTGGCCATGACGTCGGATGGGCTTTGCCAGGGGCCTGCGCCGCTCCGAGCACCGCAACACCAGGCCCTCCTGCCCGCAAACAAGCGCCATGGCAAATCGCTTCACCGGCCGGGTCGGCAGCCAGGTTCTCGGCAGCACCATCCGATACCACCGCCGACTCAAGTAACTCCGCGGCTTCAAGGCCGCCGGCAACGTCCCTCGACGGCGAACGCTCGAGGTCCCTCAACCAATTCCTCACTGCACGCTTCATAAATTGACGCCGTCCTGCCAACCCCAAGCCACAGGGCCGGGCCAGATTCAACGGTACCGCCACACCACGTCTGATCGCCGTGATTGCCACGCCGGTCTCCCAATTAGACCATTAGGTATTGTCGACTCGCGGTGTTCCAGGCGACCGCGCTCAGAAGGATTGGGCCTGGGCATAAGCCAGACGCGAAGCGCTGGCCCGACCGCGAACTGCGACAAATACGGCTTCTTCATCGCTGCAAGCGCGAGGCACCCTTTGCTGAGGCGCTTGGGTTCGGTGGCCCCGGGGTCAGCGTTAGCCTTTGCCGGCTGTCGGGACCTTCGTCGACCCGCAACGGTATCTCCGCAACAAGTATGCCTGCGATGTCTTCTGCCCGGGAGCCATGTGAGGCCGGCTCCCATGGTAGTCCCGTCGCCAAGCTTCAACGACTTGTTGGGCATCATGGATGATCATTTGCTGGCCTCCTCCATCAGCCGCTTCGACACCTCCCACAGCCTAGCGGCATTGCCAGGATCAAGAGCGTAGGCAGCATACCCACCGGTGAAGTCGGTCGGACGCCTAGCGATTTGTTCCGCCTCGTTGCAGTCTTCGAAATAGCGCCCGCTTACGCCGTCCAACAAAGGCGACGCCGCCAGCAATACGGTTGTTGCTGCGCCCTGTTCAGGCGTCTTGCGACGCTCGACGGGGGTTCTGAGGCCCCCGGTGTGCTTCTGAAGTCCGGTCGCAATGGCGCCGGGGTTGAGCGCATTGGACAGGATGCCATCGTCTGGCCAGTTTTGGGTGATCCCGACCGAAAGCAGCGCGGTCGCCGACTTCGATTGCCCATAGGCCCCAATGGGGGTGTAGGGCACAAAGTCAAAACCAAAGTCATCAAACATGACCGGGGAGAACCAGTGTCCGCTTGAACTCACTGATACAACCCGCGCACCGTTCGCTGCTGCGAGAAAGCGGTGCAGTCCCTGCGCCAGCGCAAAATGTCCGAGGTAGTTGGTGCCGAATTGAAGCTCGAAATTTTGCGGCGTTCGCTCGAGTTCCGGCACCGCCATGATGCCGGCATTGTTGATCAGGACATGCAGCGGGCCGACCCAACTTTCCACGAAGGAGCGCACCGAGCGAAGATCCGAAAGATCAAGCCGCCGCACCTCGATTGCCGGGTTGCCGGTGGCTTGGCGCAGGTCCTCGGCAACCGACCGCGCCGCTTCCGGGCGCCTTACGGCCAACGTGATTGTAGCGCCTACACCGGCCAGCGCGCGTGCGGTTTCCAGACCGATTCCGGACCCGCCGCCTGTGATGACGATCCGCTTGTTGGTGAGATCAAGCCCGCCCGTAACTTCTGCGGCCGTTGACCGAAACCCGAAGAGGGTAAGGAGACGCGGCATGACTGCCTCATGAGTTGGCATGCGCAAGCTCGATCCTGCTGCCGGCGATGTGCAAAACAACGCACACCATGATGCTGATTCGCTCAGCGGTCTTGCCTGATCGCCCGTTGATACGCCGGTTGCCCAAAGGACCTGCTTGGGTAGGCCGCCGTGTGGATGGAGAAAACTCTCCGTCGATGCGGAGCGCCCGCCAAACCGTTCAGGGCCAACGCCGACCGCCAGCACCGCTGTCCCAGCCATCGCCACCGGATGACCAATCGGTCAGGGTATGGCGCCGGCCTGCGACCGCGACAACCTGACCGCGTGGCGCACGGCCAAGGCCTGGACGGCCAAGCAGCGGATTGGCCGCGACGGGCAGGCAGGTTTGACTGGAGGGCGGTTCAAAGCGGCAATGGCCCGCCTCGAACTGCGCAGGGTGGGCCAGTGCCTTGCCTTAGCACAGGGGACGAGCCGCAGGAGATCCAGTCACTCTTGCCGCTTTGGACATGCTGGTGCCGAGCCGGTGCGGCATGAAGGCGACAGGGCGCCTGCTCCGCACGCGATTTAGGGCGTGTCTGCAAAGGCTACAGCCAGAGAGCCTGTTGCTGAATGGCCGGGCGTCGTCGTTTGAAGCGGTTCAGGATCGTG
>NZ_JCACHU010000109.1:0-2921 GCF_059504005.1 Belnapia sp.
CGGCTTTGTCACCGCGAAGGTGTGCGTTCTGGCCATGGGTCTGGCGGACGCATTGCGCGGCTGGCCGCGTATTCCGTCCGATAAGGCGGTGTGGCCCGCTACCGGTAGCCGGCGGAAGCCGTCCGGAACGGCCGCGGCCCCAGGGGGATCACGATGCGGCATGTGACGCCATCGCCACCGAAGACCAGGTCCGCCCTGGTGCCGAGCGTCATGGCCAGCGCCCGCTCGATCAGGTGCCGCCCATAGCCACGCCCAGGCTGCTCCGCCGGCATGGCGCAGCCGCTCTCGCGCCAGTCCAGCACCACAAATGGCCCGCCCGGCGCGTCCGGCTCGAGCTGCCAGGCAACCTCCAGCCGCCCACCCTCTTGCTTCAATGCGCCATACTTCACCGCATTGGTCGCCAGTTCGTGCACAGCCAGCGCCAGCGCCTGTACCCGCTCCAGGCCGAGCGACACCTCAGGGCCCGAGACCGCCACTCGTCCATCCGACGCTGCGGGATGTGCGCACAGCTCGACGCGGACAACCTCGCCGATGTCAAGCTCGTCCCGGCCGCCGCGCTGGCCCAGCAGCTCCTGTGCCCGCCCGAGCGCGCCGAGGCGCTCGGTGAAGCTCTTCATCGTGCCGCCCTTGCCGAGCGTCAGTGACGCGATGGCCTGAACCACGGTCAGGAGGTTGCGCGTGCGGTGGTGCAGCTCGGCGATGAGGACCTTCTGCCCGTCTTCGGCGCGGGTCAGGCCACTGACGTCCACGAAGCTCACCACCACGCCATGGGTGCGGCCGTCACCGTTGCGGTAGGGCGAGATGCGAACGAGGTAGTGGGCGCTGCCCGACGCGTGGTGCACCCGGCGGTCGATCGGCTCCGCCCCACCGAGCACCGCCGTCACGTCCTCGGCCAAATCGGGCAGGCTGAAGCGGCTGGCGAGATCGGTGATCGGCCGGCCGCGGTCACTGGGGAGGATATTGAACACCTTTGCCACTGCCGGCGTGAAGCTGCGGATCACCAACCTGGCGTCCAGGAAGACGGTCGCAACATCGGTGCTGTCGAACAGGTTCTGCAGGTCGGTGTTGGCGCGGTCCAGCGCCTCGACCTTGTTCTGCAACTCGACGTTGACGGTCTGCAACTCCTCGTTGACCGATTGCAGCTCCTCCTTCGAGGCCTCCAGCTCCTCGTTGGTGGACTGCAGCTCCTCGTTCACCGAGACCAGCTCCTCGTTCGAGGATTTCAGCTCCTCGAGCGCGGTCTCATACTCCTCGATCAGCGACTGCAGCCGTTCGCGCGTCTCCCGCAGTTCGCGCTCGAGATGGAGGGCGGCCCCGTCCTGTGCGCGGATGCGGCCGAGCGCGTCTTCACGCGAGAGCGCCGGTCCATTGTCGGCAAAGATCACGAAGTAGAGCGGCTCCTCGCGATCGGTACCGTCGCGGAGCGGCTCGACCGTCAGGGTGACCATCTGCATGCGGCCATCCTCGCCCTCGACCGCGACGCCTTCGCGCAGCGCCGTGCCGCCGCCCTCGACCGCCTCGCGCAGGGCGGTCCGGAGGTCGAGGCGCAACCCCTTGCGGGCCGTGGTGAGGATCTGCCGCGTTGGCATGCCGGCCGCGGCCTCGAGGTACTTGCCGGTTCTGGTCGAATAGTAGGCGATCTCGCCCTCGCGGTTCACCACGACGAAGGGCGGAGCCAGGCGCTCCAGCACCTGGGCCTCGATGGCCTGGCGGAGCGCGAGGCCGCCGAGCGGCGACCTGGGCGATGCCGGCGCCGTGGGACGGGTCAGCCGCAGGCCGCCGACGGCGAGCGGCAGGCGCACGCCGGACGCCCCGTCCGACCTGCGGCGGAAGATCTGCTGCTTCTTCTCGATCGGGGCAAAGAGGTCGCCGTATTGGCCGATGTTCTCCGCCGTGCCGAGGAACAGGTGGCCCTCCGGCCGCAGCGCGTAATGGAAGATCGGGATGACCTGCTCCTGCATCTTGGGGCCGAAGTAGATCAGCAGGTTGCGGCAGGAGACGAGGTCGATGCGGGAGAATGGCGGGTCCCGGACGACACTGTGCGGCGAGAAGACGCAGAGGTCGCGCACCTCCTTGGCCACGACGTAGCTGCCGCCGTCGGCGGTGAAGAAGCGCTGGCGCCGTTCGGGCGAGACTGTATCGAGGAGCGCGGCCGGATAGCGGGCGGCGCGGGCGACGGAGAGCGCGCGCTCGTCGATATCGGTGGCGAAGAGCTGGACGCGCGGCACGGCTGTGAGCCCGTCCATGTGCTCGCGCAGCAGCATGGCGATGGAGAAGACCTCCTCGCCGGTGGCGCAGCCCGGTACCCAGACCCGCACCACGTCCTCGGCGCCGCGCCCCTCGAAGAGCTTCGGGATGACCAGCCGGCCGAGAGCCTCGAAGGCGTCCTCGTCGCGGAAGAAGTTGGTGACGCTGATCAGCAGGTCGCGGAACAGCGCTGCGACCTCCCCCGGGTCCTGTCGCAGCCGCTCGAGGTAGCCCTCGATCGTGTCGAGCGCGACCACCTGCATGCGCCGCTGCACCCGGCGGAGGAAGGTCTTGCTCTTGTAGCCGGCGAAGTCGTGCCCGAGTTGGTTGCGCAGGATGACGTAGATCTCCCGCCGCGCCTCGTCGAGCACGCGTGCCGCTTCCGCGTCGTCGGGGGCCGGCTCGGTCAGGCCGTCGAGCATCGACAGGCCGCGGGCAAACGCGACGAGGCGCTGCCCCATCCCGTCGGCCGGCAGGGCAAGATCCACAACGCCGGCCGAGATGGCGCTCTCCGGCATGCTCGGGTGCTCCGGCCCGTGGCCATCGGCGACCTGGGCGAGGGTCAGCCCGCCGCGCTCCTTGATGGCCTTCAGGCCGAGCGTGCCGTCCCCGTCGCCGCCCGAGAGCACGACACCTGCCGCCGCCTCGCCCCGGTCGGTGGCGAGCGCGCTGAG